>JAEXBW010000118.1 GCA_023393825.1 Elusimicrobiota bacterium
GATATTGACGCTATCGCCAGAAAGTATATAGAAGACGCGGGCTACGGTAAATATTTTACGCACGGCCTTGGCCACGGCATCGGTATGAACATACACGAAGACGCCTATGTAAACCAAAATAATACCACCAAAAAAATTATGTTAAATTACTGCTTTAGCGTGGAACCGGGTATATATCTTACGGGCAATTTTGGCGTGAGATACGAAGATTGTTATTATATGACGCAAAACGGCCCCGTGCAAATAGCTAAAGCTAAGGTAGATTAAGGTATAAAGATGAAATGCTCCGACGAAAATTTAAAACACTTTCAGGCTCTTTTAAAAAAAGAACATATTGATGCTTTTGCCGTTACCGACATAGTTTACATCAATCGCCTGACGGATTTTTATTTTTCTGGGCAGGGTGACGCTTTGCTTTTAGTAACGCCCAAAAAAGCTTTCTGTTTTACCAAGCCGCTTTACCTGATAGATTTAAAAAACAAAACCCCGTATCTTACACTTATTGACAGCCTTAATATTGCCGATGTTTCCGCACAAGCCGCGCAACTTAAAGCAAAAAATAAAGCCTTTGACAGTTTTGCCATAGATTACCGCAACGGCACACATTTGTTTAAAGAAGGTTTTGCAGAAAAAGGCGGCTTTCTTTCCGCGTCGCGCGAAGTTAAGACGGAAAGCGAAATAAAAAAGATAAGCCGCGCCTGCCGCATATCCTTTAAGGCTTATGACGAATTTAAGAAAAACCTTAAAACAGGTATGACGGAAATTGCCGCCGCAAGAATGCTTGAAGATATTATGAAGAAGCTCGGCGGGCAGGGTTTGGCTTTTGAAACCATCGTCTGCTTTGGCGAAACTTCCGCCAATCCGCACCATGTTCCGTGCGATAGAAAACTTAAAAATAATGAACCAGTTTTAATTGATTACGGCTGCGCGTTTGAAGGTTACTTTTCCGACATAACCCGCACCTTTTGGCACGGCGCAAAACCATCAGCCCGTTTTAAAGAAATTTTTGATATTGTAAAAGGCTCGCATGATGCTGCCGTAAAAGCCGCCAAGGCGGGGGGCAGCGGGGCCGCCGTAGATATTGCCTGCAAGCAGTATATGGACAGCTGCCAAAGCGGCATAAGCGCATTTTTTATACACGGTTTGGGCCACGGCTTGGGTACGCAGATACACGAGGCTCCTTTTGTTTCTTCCAAGCGCGAGGCGGTATTAAAAACGGGCAATGTGTTTACCATAGAACCCGGGTTGTATTTTGAAGGAGAATTTGGCGTAAGATACGAAAATACTTTTTGGCTTTCCGCCGACGGTATGAAGAATTTAACTAAGTAAAGGAGAAGTAATTTATGATAGGAACACCCGACTTTAAAGAAGGTTTAATTTTTAAGGACGAAAACGGCCAGCTTGTGGAAATACTTGAACACCAACATCACCGCAAATCACAGGCAAGAGCCGTTGTCCGCGTTAAACTTAGAAATTTGGAAACAGGCTCAGTAGTAGAAAGCAGCTACAGGCCGGAAGATAAATTTCAGGAAGTTACGATAGACAAACGCCCGCATTCTTATATCTATACCGAAGGCGATATGGTTTACTTTATGGACAGCACAACTTTTGAACAAATCGGCGTGCCTTTGGAAAAAGTCAAACAGCAAAAAAAGTATATGGTTGATAATATGGACGTAATTGGTCTTTTTATTGACGATGTTCTTTACAGCATTGACTTGCCCATTAAAGTTGATTTAAGAGTAGTTTCCACCGTCCCCGGCGTAAAGGGCGATACTGTTGCAAATATGACAAAACCCGCCACGCTGGAATCAGGTTTGGAAATTAAGGTGCCTTTGTTTATTAACGAAGGCGACAAAATCCGCATAGATACCAGAACCGATACCTATGTAGAAAGAGTAAATGACTAACTTTTTCTTTACTTTAAGGCGCTTGATACTGCCGCTGTTTTTGTTGTGCGGCGTTAACTTAAGCGCCTTAAATATTTCCGCCTTTACGCGGGAGGCGGACGGGGAAGCGACAGTAAGTTTTTGCGGTGTCTTTTCCATACAAAATATCGCGTTGGAAAATAAAGGTTTAGGCCCCGTGCTTGTATTGCCTAAGGATTTAGGCGGATATAAAAACCTTACCGTTACATCAAAAGTTTTAGACGGGCAGATAAAAAAATGTTTTGCCGATTGTACTTTACAAAAAAGCTGTGCCGCGCCCGTAAGCGTTAAACTTAAAAGCGCGCATTTATTTAAAAGTAAAAAAGGAATAGTGGCAACGCTTAATTTAGACGGGCAGATTGACGCTGTTTTCCTTGTCACAAAATATCGCAGGGACCAAAAAGATATTTTTAAGATAAAATATCCGCAGGATTTAAAATTCTCCGACACAAAACTTAAAGAGCAAATAAAAGAACTTTTGACGCAAGAGGCTAAAAAACTTTTATGAAATGTTTTAACGAAACAACAGGCAAACTTATAGCGGACAACCTTAAGATGGTTGACGGCTTCTTCGGACGTTTGGTGGGCCTGCTGGCGACGAGCGCGCTTAAGCAGGGCCAAGGAATAGTGCTAAAGCCATGCACGCAAATACACACTTGTTTTATGCGCTTTTCAATAGACGCTGTTTTTATAGATAAAGAGTTTAATGTGCTTTACGTTATAGAAGATATGAAGCCTTGGCGTTTAAGCCCTTTATTGCTAAAATCTATGTATACGGTTGAACTTTCCGCAGGCTCTCTTAAGGGGAGCGTAAAAGCGGGGGATAAGATTTGCTTTAAATAATCAAAAGAGGTTTTTATTATGAGAAAATTTTTATTTATTTTTACTTTCATTTTATGCACGGGCGCTTTAAACGCTTCGCAGGAATATAAATTTGATAATTTCAGCCAGAATGTAACCAAAGAAAACTTGCCGTATTTTACCAAGGATATCGGCGGGCTTTTGGGCAGCGGTACTTTTACCACGGGCCGCATTTTGGGTTGGGGCGGTTTTCAGCTTTCTGCGCGCGGCGCGGTTATGCCTAAGCCCAGCGACAAAAACACGGCTTTAGGCAGCAAAGACGATGCGAAAGCCATTGTAATGCCTTGGATTCAGGGCGAAATAGGCTTACCCTTCCGCTTAGACGGCTTTATCAGGGCGTCATCTTGGGACGGGCTTACGATAGCTGGCGGCGGCCTTAAATGGGCTGTAACAAGACCTACGGATACTTTATACAGCATACAACCGATGATTGTGGTTTTGGCGCAGTCGGGCGTGCATCAGGATTTTTCTTTAACGCAGTACAGCGCGGACCTTGTATTTTCTTTAAAGCTTCCTTATGTTGTTCCTTATATCGGCGGCGGCGTGGACCATACTAAAGTTACCGTTCAATCTGCCACCACCCACCCCGAACTTATCGGCGTAAAGGAAACCGCAACAACAGCCAGAGGTACAGCTGGGCTTAATATAAAGTTGCCTGCGTATATGGATTTGAGTGTGGCGGCTAATTATGCTAACTATGGGTTTGGCGGCGAGGCCAGCTTTGGGGTAAGATTTTAATTTGTTCTGTCGAGCTATGTAAAGCTAGCATCTTTTCATATTTTGGTAAATTTTGATTTTTTCTTCGCTAAACTACCGAGAGTCGCTCCGCTCCCATTCTTCTTTGTAGTTCGCGCTCATAATAAAATCAAAATTTCCTC
>JAEXBW010000044.1 GCA_023393825.1 Elusimicrobiota bacterium
AGCTTCGCTTTCCACTTGGTTAACGCGGCAGCCGAATGTTTTTATAAATATCTTCATTGCAGGGCCGCCCAGCATGCGGCGGTTGCGGCAGTTTCCGCGCGTAAAATGTTTGTGCCTAAAGACACACGGGCAAGGCCTGCTTTCTTGGCCAAGGCAACTTCGTCGGGCGTAAGGCCGCCCTCTGGCCCTATAAAAATAGCCAAAGGTTCGTTTGCGGAGAAAGAAGAAAGCGCGGTGTTGATAGCTGTTTGGTGTTCGTCTTCGTAGCAGATAAGGCCTTTATTATATTGTTTAACAGCTTCCGCAAAGTTAAGCGGCGCAAGAATCTGCGGGATTAAAGGTGTTTCGCACTGCTTTGCGGCGGCGATTACAATTTGATGCCAGCGCTCTTGTTTGGCTTCCCACTTTTTAAGCAAATCCGCGTCGCTGCGGGCGGAAAATACGGGCTGAAACGCAAATACCCCCGCCTGAGTGCATTTATCAAGCAAGTCTTCCGTTGCGGGGCGGGATATGGCGCAAAAACAAAGCGTTATCTGCCTTTTGGGCAGAACGCAGGGCAAAGGGTTTTCTATCACTCCGCAGGCTTGGCGGCCCGCGCAATCATTCAAAACAGCAAGGTATTTTTTACCTTTGCCGTCAAAGATTTTAAAGCTTTCCCCCGCTTTTATACGGGCTACTTTAATGTGACGGGTTTCCTCTTCGCTCAATATAAAATTTGAGCCGTTTATATCCGCTAAATATTGTGGCATATATAAATTTTACTAATTTTGGAGTTTATAAAAAACAAACCGCAGCCCATTTAAGAAGCTGCGGTAAGTTTTTACGTTAAAAAAATTACATATTGTTGCAGGTGTTAAGCTGTAAAATTTCAAGATAGGTAAAGCGGCGCGGTTTATTTTCTTTTATCTTTTCGGTAAGTTTTTGCGCAAAATTTACCTTAAACGCTTCGTCTTTAGCCCAGTCTTTTTGCACTTCTATAAACTCGTCCAAACTAATGGCTTGGCCTAATATCTGTGCGGACCAATATTCCGCCATTAAGCCTGTGCAGACTTCGGGCGTAAGCGCGGCGATTTGCTTTTTATCCTGCAAAACGGGATTAATCACAAGGCCTATGCGGTTATTATAATATGCCTGCATAGCCTGTTCTTTTTCCGTCAACGGGCGGGCCTTGCCGCTTTGCGCGTATTTTTTGGCAAGCGCGACAAGTTTTTCGTTTTGCTTTTCGTCGCCTATCCAGTTTTTATGCATAAGGTCCAGCTGCTCTGCGGATATATTATTTTGCTTAATTTCATTGGCCCAAAAGAGTGCGTCTAAAGGTAATTCCTGCTCTTTAAGATTGTAGATAAGTTTGGACTCTAACTTTTGGAAGGCCTCAACTTCTTTTGCAAGGGCTTGGGCCTTTTCTCCCATATTATCGGCGAGTATATATTTAACATAAGCCTCGTCCGTTTCGGGCGATTTAAACTGCGCGGGGTTTTTAAGCGCTTCGTTTGCGTACTTTATAATATCTTCCTTCTGCACCGCACCCTGCGCAAACATTTCGGCGGTTTCTTCTAAAAAATCTTCCTGATTATCGCCTTCTTCAAAAAAGTATTCGGGGTAGACCATTTGATAGGCAAGCCCGTCGCCTATCGCTTTAGTAAAGGCCTCCGTCTTTTGATCTAAACCGATACCGATATTTATAAGGCGGCTTAAATCCCTTTTAAAAGAATATTCCTGCCAATACTTTGCGCCGATAACGCAAAGCGCCAAAACAACAAGAACGGAAAAGACAAAATAAAAATATTTTTTCATATTATATCCCTTGCAAATTAAACTACATAAATAATAGCACAAAAAAACCCCGCGTGTTAAAGCGCGGGGAACAGGAAAATAACTTTATATTTTACGGCGGCTTGCGCTAAGCTATAAAACTAAAGAGATTTTCAAAAAAACTTTTATGGTTTTTATCCTGCCCGAAGGCTTCCGCAAGATTTTTTATAAGTTCCTTTTGCTTACTGTTAAGTTTTTTGGGTACGTCTATATTTAAGATAATTCTTAAATCGCCGTGTTTGGCGGGCTTGCCTAAAACAGGCATACCCTCTCCCTCCAGCACCACCACGCTGCCGTGGGCGGAGCCTTCGGGTATAACGGCTTTAACTTCTTCCTTCTTAATATTTTTTATCTTAAGAACGCCGCCCAATACCGCTGTGGGGTAAGAGATTGTTTGCTCTATAATCAAATCTGCCCCGTCGCGCTGGAAAACATTATGCGGCTTTACGCGGACTTCTATATACAAATCGCCATAGCCGCCGTCATTTGTGCCGATGTCGCCGCCGTTAGGCACGCGCAAAACAATACCGTCGCGCACGCCTTGCGGAATTTTTACCGTCATAGAGGTTCTGGTTTTTTCCCTGCCGCTGCCGTGGCATTCTCTGCACGGCTTTTCTAAAATTGTACCTTGTCCGCCGCAATCGGGGCAAGCCTGACGCATAGAAAAGAATCCCTGACTAAACTGCACCACGCCGCTGCCCCTGCAAGTGGGGCAAGTGCGGCGGGCAGAGCCTTCCTGCGCGCCTGTGCCGTGGCAAACGGAACAAGTGTCCACACGTGCATAAGAAATAGTTTGCTCGGTGCCTTCAAAGGCTTCTTCTAAGGTAACTTCCGCCCTTTGTTTTAAATCATTGCCGCGTTGCGCCGTTCTTCTGCGCGCGCCGCCGCCACCAAAACTGCCGCCGAACATATCGCCGAAAACGGAGCTGAAAACATCTTCAAACCCGCCAAAGCCTTCCGTGTTAAAACCGCCGCCCATATTAAGGCCTTCCTGCCCGTAGTTATCGTACATTTGTCTTTTTTGCGGGTCCGAAAGTACTTCAAAAGCTTCGTTAACTTTTTTAAATTGTTCTTCCGCCTCGGGGTTGCCGGGGTTACGGTCGGGGTGATACTTCATCGCCATTTTGCGGTAGGCGGATTTAAGTTCCGCCTCGCTTGCGTCGCGCGTTACGCCGAGTGTGCTGTAAAAATCTTCTTTCTGTTTAGCCATAAAATCCGTGTTCCTTCTTTATCAAGTTTCCCCTGCCCCTAAAAATTAAGGGCAGGGGAAGATAACTAAAGCGCGTTGCTTATTTATCTACAACTTCCGCTTCTACTACATCGTCTTTTTTGGCTTCGCCCTGCGGCTTTGCCCCTTCAGCCTGGGAGGAGGCTGCACCCTGCGCGGCTTGTGCTTTGGCCTGAGCTTCTTTATAAATTATCTCGCCCAGTTTTTGGCCCGCTTCAAGCGCGGCATCTTTTGCTTTTTTAATTCTTTCCGTGTCGTCGGTTTTTACGGCTTCCTTAAGGTCGTTTAAGGCTTGTTCTATTTTAAGTCTTTCGTCCTGCGGAACTTTATCGCCGTGTTCTTTTAAAGCTTTTTCCGTCGTATAGAGTACGGAGTCGGCTTCGTTCTTGGCTTCAATTCTTTCCTTGGTTTTCTTGTCTTCGTCGGCATATTTTTCCGCCTGTTTGACAAAGTTATTAACTTCGTCGTCGCTTAGCTTATTGGGGGACGTAATTGTAATATGCTGTTCTTTATTTGTGCCAAGGTCCTTTGCGGAAACTTTTAATATACCGTTAGCGTCAATATCAAAGGTAACTTCTATCTGCGGCACGCCGCGCGGAGCGGGAGGAATGCCGTCTAAATCAAACTTACCCAAGGGTACGTTATCTTTTGCCATAGGGCGTTCGCCCTGCAAAACGTTAACGGTTACTGCGGGTTGGTTATCCGCCGCGGTGGAGAAAACCTGCGTCTTGCGCACGGGGATTGTGGTGTTTCTTTCTATAAGTTTTGTAAACACGCCGCCCAAAGTTTCCAAGCCTAAGGAAAGCGGGGTAACGTCTAACAAAAGAATATCTTTTACATCGCCCGTTAATACGCCTGCCTGTATGGCCGCGCCGTTTGCGACGCATTCCATAGGGTCAATACCGCGTTCAATTTTTTTGCCGATATGCTTTTCCACATATTCCTGTACGATAGGCATACGGGTGGGGCCGCCGACCATAATAATCTTATCAATCTCGGAAGAAGATAATTTAGAGTCGCTTATCGCTCTGTCTATTGAAGCGCCGCAGCGGTCTACAATAGAACGGACAAGACTTTCCAATTTAGCGCGGGAAAGTTTCATTTCCAAATGTTTGGGGCCGCTTGCGTCCGCCGTGATAAAGGGCAGGTTAATATCCGTTTCCATTGTGGTGGAAAGTTCAATTTTGGCTTTTTCCGCCGCGTCTTTAAGACGCATAGAAGCCTGCTTATCGTTGGCAAGGTTTATGCCCGTGTTCTTTTTAAATTCATCAACCATCCAGTCAATGATGGCATTATCCATATCAGTACCGCCAAGCTTTGTATCGCCAGAGGTGGATAATACGTCAAATGTGCCTTCTTTACCCATTTCCATAATGGTAACATCCAGCGTGCCGCCGCCTAAGTCAAAAACAAGTATTTTTTGTTCTTTGCCTGCTTTATCAATACCAAAAGCCAAAGCGGCTGCGGTGGGTTCGTTTAAAAGGCGGACAACTTCCAACCCCGCGATTTTACCCGCGTCTTTTGTGGCCTGACGCTGGTTATCGTTAAAGTAAGCGGGAACCGTGATTACAGCTTTTTCCACGGGCTGGCCCAAAAAGGCTTCCGCGTCTTTTTTAACTTTCTGCAAGACGAAAGCGGAAAGCTGTTGGGGTGTAAATTCATTGCCTCTTAAACTAAATTTATAATTTTCGCCCATTCTTCTTTTAAAGGCCGTTGCCGTGCCTTCGGGGTTGGCGACCGCTTGTCTGCGGGCGGGTTCGCCCACTAAGCGTTGTTCGTCTTTTGTAAAAGCGACATAAGACGGAAATGCTTTACCGCCGATAGAGCTGCCTTCCGCAGAGGGAATAATGGTTGCTCTTCCGCCTTCCATAACGGCTGCTGCCGTGTTTGAAGTTCCTAAATCAATACCTATAATTTTAGACATATATTTTGTTTCTCCTTTCTTAAATTATTTTTTATCCTGCTCAGGTTCTTCTTTTTTCTTACCTACTATAACCTGCGCGGGTCTTATTACCGTGCCGTCAAGAGTAACACCCTTTTTAAGTTCCTCCAGCACCATACAATCGTCTTTATCTTCGCACGGTATGGTGGTAACGGCCTCCTGCGTCATAGGGTCATAAGGTTTTCCTTTCGCGCACACCACGCATACGCCCTGCGCGTTAAAAGCCTTATTAAACTCCTCAAATATCATTTTTAAGCCTTGCTTTATATGCTTTATGTCCGCCCCTTCTTTTGAGGTTTCTTCCTGCGCTTTAAGCAGGGTGTCATATAAACTTAAAAGGCTTTTTATTACCTCTGTTCTGCCGTATTGTATTAACAACGGTTTTTCTTTTTCCGTACGTTTGCGGTAGTTTTCAAAGTCTGCCTGAAGCCTGATAAGCTGCTGGTAATATTCCTGCGCTTTATCTTCCTTCTGCTCCTGCGCGGGCGCTGTTTGCGCCTCTTGCGCGGCGGTATTGTTTTGCTGCTCGCAGGTTTGCGCGGGCTGACTTTCTTTATGATTTTTATGTTCTTCTTTCTTATTCGTCATATTTTTTATTCTTCTTCTTTATTTTCAAGAGAAGCCTGCCAATTTTGTATCTTTGTGCCAAGCATATCGCCTATAAAATTAACGAGGGACATCATCTTTGTATATTCCATGTGCTTTGGCCCGACTATGCCCAAAAGCCCTATGGTTTTATCGCCCACTTTATAGGCGGAGGTTATAATACTTAAATTTTTAAGTTCGGTAAGTTCGTTTTCCGCACCGATGCTTACGCTTACTTTTAAATCTTTATTATTTTGCAGTTCCTGCATTTTCTCGCCCAGGAATCCTGCAAATTTATCACGCTCTTCCATCACGCGCATCATTTGGCTTACTTCGCTGTATTCTTCCTGCCCGACGCCGTCAAACAGCTGGCTCATACCTTCTATGTATAACTGTTCGGAGCGGTTTTGCTCCACAGTCATATCTTTAAGTATTCTGCAGGCAAGTTCACAAAAGCCGTCGCTATCGCAAGTACCATTGTTAAGGTTTTCCCAAAGCACTCTTTGCGCTTCGCGCATTGTAAGGCCCGATATTTGCTCGTTAATATAATTGTTAAGCATCATCATTCTGGCGGGGGAAACCACATAGTTTACGCGTACGGGCCAGTGTTTTACCACGCCTTCTACGGTAACTAAAACCGCAAGCAAATTAAAAGGCCCCAGCGGAATAAAATCTAATCTTTGTACCGTGCTATCCTGCACATTGCTGGTAAATACAAACCCCGCGGAGTGCGACAAGGCGGAAAGCATTCTGCACGTTTGCGTCATAACGCGGTTGATTTCGTCGGTGCTTTGCTTATATTCGTTTTCAATTTTCTCGCGCTCTTTAGAGGCGATTTTTTGTATTTTTGAAAGATAATCAACATAAAAACGGTAAGCTTTATCCGTGGGGATTCTGCCGCCGGAAGAATGCGGCTGGTATAAAAAGCCTTCGTCTTCCAGCTTCTTCATCGCGTTTCTTATTGTCGCGCTGGATACGCCGGGAAGCCCCTTTTGGGCCACTAATTCCGAGCCGACAGGTTTGCGTGTTTCCACATATTCCTGTATTATCATTCTAAGGATTTTTTCTTCCCTGTCTTTTGCGATTTCGGGTTTAAGTACTCTCATATATCCCCTGACGTAAATTACCTTTTTATTTTAGCAATCTTTTTAACCGACTGCTAATATTGTAAAAAATAATTTTATAATTGTCAATCCTATTTTTAGTTTGCTAATAATGGGTATTTATCCGTCTGAGCGGCGGACGGCTACTCCGCTTAAATGCTAAAATATAATTATGAACTTTATAGATTCCCACGCGCATATAAACGACCCCGCCTTTGATGCGGACCGCGCGCAGATAATACAAAAATCCTTTGACTCGGGCCTAAGCCACATAGTGGAAATTGCCTGCGAAGAGCAGGAGTGGCAACCCGCCGTGGAATTAAGCCAAAAATACAACGGCAAGATATACCCCGTCTGCGGAATGCACCCTATATATGCTAAAACTTTTACCGAGCAAAACGGCGCAAAGCTGGAAACCTTTTTAAATAATCCTTTAGTAAAAGCCGTGGGAGAGATAGGTTTAGATTACGCTTATCTGCACGAGAGTTCTAAAGAAGTTCAACAGGAAGTATTTTTAAAAATGCTGCTTGCCGCAGATAAATATCAAAAGCCGGTTGTGCTGCATTGCCGCAAAACAAATGACGCGGGCGATTTTGCCGCTTACGACGATATGGCAAATATTTTTAAGCAGAAGCCCGCAGTAAAAGGCGGCATTATGCACTGCTTCAGCGGAAGATATTCCGACGCTGTTTGGGCTTTGGATAACGGCCTTTTAATAGGCATTAACGGTATTATAGGCTATAAGAAAAATGAAGATTTACGCCAGACCATAAAGAAGATAGGCGCAAAATATTTGGTGGTGGAAACCGACTGCCCATACCTGCCGCCGCAAAGCAAACGCGGGCAGCGCAACGACCCTTCCAACATCCCCGAGATTGCAGCAACCACCGCTGATGTTTTGGGTATTTCTCTTAACTCTCTTGCGGACATAACAACACAAAATACGAGAGATTTATTTAAGTTTTAATAAAAAAAGAATCCGTAAAAAATCCCCCGTCTTAAAAACAAGACGGGGGATTTTGTTTGATACTAAAAATTATTTAAAGGCGTCTATGCCAAACAATGTTCCGTCGGCGCGGCAGAGTTTTGTTTCTTTATTCCCGCCGAGGCCGAATGAAGAACTGTAAACAGGCTGATTGCCGCTCTTTTTGCTCTCGTGATAAGAAACTCTGTAAGCCGCAACTATTTGGAACGGAATGGTAAAGGGTTCTGTTTGTTTAGGGTCGGAAACTAAAAAGACGCGCTTTTTATTTTCGTTAACTTTAATTATTTTGGCCCGCAATTCGCGTACTAAAGTCTGCTCGGAACATCTGCTTTTGCCTAAAAGATATTCGTATTCGGGCATTGTAATTTCGCTATATCCCTGCGCTATATATTTTTTGGCAAGCGCGTCAGTTTCGTCTTGTATTGAGGGCAGGGTTTCATTAGGTAAAAAGTAAGATTTTTGCCCGAGCAAAGCCTTTGTATAGGCGGAAAGGCCGCTATCGTTAAGGTGGCCTTTATCGTCAAATAAAATACTGCCCTTTGCATCACGTAGTTTAAAAATTATTGCGGGCTGTATTCCTTTGCTCATAAAAAATTGTTTAGCGTCGGCGGAAAGCTGGGCCACAACTTCGTCATATCCCGTAAGCGTTAACATTTTGCGCCCGTATATTTTGCCGCTGTCGCGTTCCACTATAAACCCGGGGGGTATTCTGCCGCTATACTTGCCGGAAAGATATTCTATAGCGCTGTCGCGTTCGGCCGTAAGCATTTTTCTTAAGACGGCAACATCTTCCTGCGAGTACACGGCGGAAGAGGTGTCTATTATATTGCGTTCTTTAAGAGCGATAAGCAACTCCCCGTCGGATAATACATCAGGCTCTAAGGCTATAAGGCGTTCGCGCGCGACGATATTTGTAAAATCCACGGCTAAAGCTTTTTTATATAACACGGCGGCGTCTTGTATTCTGCCTTCCTTTTCCGTGCAGATGCCAAGGCCGACTATTGCATTAATGTTCGCTGGGTGAAAGTCCAAAGCAGTTTTGTAATAAGCCGTAGCCGCGACAAGGTTTGCATTGCGTATGGCAATATCGCCAAGGAGAGAAAATATATAGCCTTTATAAGGTGTTAGTTTAGGGCCGTCATACTTAAGCGCGGTTTTAAAAGAATTTTCCGCCTTGCCAAATTCGCCCAATATCATCTGCACGCCGCCAAGACTTATTAAGGCGTCCGTGTCCGACGGGGCGGAGGAAAGACATTCTTTAAGTTTAGCTTCTGCGGAGGCATAATCCTTATCGTTAAAAAACTCCTTACTTTTTGCAACGCAATCCTGCCCCGCGGCAAAAGCCGAGGCGGAACTTAAGGTAAATAATAATGTAAAAATTAATTTCACTGTTTTTCTCTCCACGTTTTAAACAAAATCAGAAGCTTTTCTAATTTACTTAACTTTATCTTTTTCCCGCTTAAAGAGCAACCATTAAAGATAAACTTCTTAAGTATGCCCTCATAAATATTGCCCATCGCGCGGGCGGCAAGCATAGCCTTAAAATCTTCTTTCGGCAGCAGCGCGCGGGCCTGATTATAATATTCCTGCGCTTTTGCGGCCTGCGCCGCAAGCAAAGCTTTAAGCTGAGGGGTTTGGTTTAAAGATAATAAATCTTCCTCTTTAACGCCGTATTTTTGCATCTCGTCCAAAGCTATATAAATGCGGTTTATTTTAGCGTCCGCAACCGCGTCGCGCAAGATATTGGTAAGCTGCACGGCATTGCCAAGCGTTCTTGCGTATTCTTCGCTCTGACTATTTTTGTAGCCGAAAACATAAAGGCACATAAGCCCAACCGTACCCGCCACGCGGTACATATAAAGCTGCTGCTCCGCCGCGTTTTGGCAGCGCACTTTTGGCTGTAAATCCTGCGCCATACCGTCCAGCAAATCGGTAAAATACTGCTTTGGTATATTAAAATCTCTTACTGCGGCCTGCAAATCTTTACCCAAACAGGTTTGCGGATTGCCGCTGAAAACTAAATCTATTTCCGCATATAAAGCATTAAGGCGGGCAGGCGCATCGGGATAATTTTCGTCCACAGTGTCGTCGGCAAGGCGGCAAAAAGCATAAATGACGCCAAGCGCCTCTTTCTTGCGCTTTGGCAGAAAGAAAAACGCGCCCCCGAAGTTAGATTTTTTGTAAGATTTATTATTATTACTCACTATACAAATTTTACTAAATAAAGGAGTATTTTAAATGACTAAGCAGGAAGCTTTAACCCTTTTAAAACAATATGTTAAGCAGGAAAATATGATAAAGCATTGCATCGCCTCGGGCGCGGTTATGCTTGCGTTGGCCAAAAAACTGGGCCAAAACGAAGAAGTTTGGCAGGCGGCGGGCATACTGCACGATATTGACGTGGAAATTACCACAGAAGACCTTATGAAACTGCATTGCACCAAGGCGCGCGGCATATTGGCAGGCAAATTGCCAGAAGAGGCCATAGCCGCCATAGAGGCCCACAACGAATGCGCGGGAATACGCGCCAGAACAACTGTTTTTGACCACGCCTTAGCCGCGGGGGAAACTATTACAGGGCTTATAACGGCAACATCGCTTGTTTACCCAGATAAAAAGGTTGGCTCCGTAAAAGTTAAATCCATAACAAAGAGAATGAAGGAAAAATCTTTCGCCGCGTCTGTCAGCAGGGAAAATATTTTAGAGTGCGAAAAGATAGGAATACCTTTAGAAGAATTTGCAACACTTTCACTTACAGCAATGCAAGGTATTGCGGAAGAAATAGGTTTGTAGTTTTTTGCCATCCTAAAAATTGCGTGATTTTATTGGCTTGAGGTTATTATAAAGTGCTTTTATGCAAGTATTTTGCGATGATTTTTAATTTTCATTTTATTGCAAGGTATATCTGGAGCGGCTGGAAGCCCGCATATCCGCAGCAATAAAAAAATTAAAAAGGGCGCAAAAGACGCCGCAAACCTTATCCCAACCTAATGTGCCACAGATATTCTATATTCCCATGCACACCCGTGATAGGCGACGGAATCAACCCAATCTCCTCGGCATTATACTTGCCCGCCAACTCCGCATTAAAAAATTCCCGCACTAAAGTAACCGCCTTTTGCCTGTTCTCTTCCGTCTTAACAATGCCGTGGGGAACTTCCTTTGGGGTAAGTTCAAACTGCGGTTTAATTAAAAAAATCATATCCGCGGCCGCCGCCATACAAGACATTAAAGGCCCGATAATTTTTGTAAGCGAAATAAAAGAAACATCAACCGCGCTGACTTCAAACTTAACTTGGAACATACTTGGCTCAAGATACCTTGCATTGGTTTCGGGCTTAAAAACAAAATTAGGGAATTTTAATATCTCGCTTGCCAACTGCCCCTTACCAACATCAACGCCGTAAACCTGCTTGGCGCCCTCCAGCAAAAAACAGTGGGAAAAGCCGCCGGTAGCCACGCCTATATCAACGCAAATTTTATCTTTAACGCTAACGCCGAAGGAATCCAAGGCGCCCTTTAGCTTTAAGCCGCCGCGCGACACATAGGGGCAGCTTTTTTCCTTCATCGCTATAATATCTTCTTCTTTTATGGTGCGGTCGGCGCGGGTTTCCACCTGCCCGTTAACCAGCACTTCACCCGCCATAATATAGGCCTGCGCTTTATTGCGGCTTTCGGCAAGGGATAAATTTACAAGGGCATTATCAAGACGGAGTTTAGGCATCTTTCCCTTCCGCGTCAAAAGGCTCAAGCGTAAGTTCTTTACCCTTTGCTTTAAGCGTTTCCACTTTAAACTTAACTTCGCTTAATTTAGCGGTAAGTTCTTTGGAAAGATCAACGCCTTCCTCAAACAGTTTTGCGCTGTCGTCAAGGTTAATTTCTTCGCTGTCCAGTTTAGAAATTATTTCTTCCAGTCTTGCTAATTTATCTTCAAAAGTAAGTTTTTTTGTCATACTGTTTCCACCTCAAAAGTATCCTGCGCGGTTTGCACGTTAAGCCTTTCCCCCTTAAGGGAAGACTGCACAACTTTTCCGTCGGCCGTGCGGCGCACAATGGCATAGCCGCGCTTTAGCGTGGCCTTTGGGCTTAATAAATTAAGCCTGTGTATATTAAGCGTAAGTTTATCCTGCGCTTTTTTTATTTTCTCTTCGGCAGCTTCGGTAAGTCTTTCGTATAAATCGTCAAGCAGCTGCTCTTTTTTTAAGAAAATTGTCTGCGGCTCTTTAAATACTTTACTTTCAACGGCACGTAAATATCTGGAGTTAAGTTTTTCGTACTTAATATCCAAAGCCTGCACGAGCATTTTATTTAAGCGCAGTAAATGTTCCTTAATACTTTGGCTGTTTTCCACAACCAATTCCGCCGCGGCGGACGGCGTGGGGGCGCGAAGGGAGGCGGCAAAATCTGTAAGAGTAAAATCTGTTTCGTGTCCGACGCAGGAGATTATCGGTATTTTACTTGCCGCCACAGCGCGGACTACAAGCTCCTCGTTAAAACTCCATAAATCTTCTATACTGCCGCCGCCGCGCCCCAAAAGGATGACATCAACCTTAGGCTCAAATTTATTAAAGTTTTCCAAGGCTTCTTTTATCTGCTCTTTAGATCCCTCACCCTGCACCAAAACCGGCGCAATGATAATTTGTAAATTGGCGGAGCGGCGGCGCAGTACGGATAAAATATCACGCACAGCTGCCCCAGTGGGGGAGGTTATTACGCCTATCTTGGAAGGAAATTTGGGAAGAGGCAATTTTCTGTCGTTATCAAAAAGGCCCTCGGCGGAAAGTTTGGCTTTAAGCTTTTCAAATTCCGCGTAAAGATTGCCTTGGGATTTTACGCTGGCTTCCTTAACAAGCACCTGATAGCGGCCCTGTTTAATGTAGCAGGATAAATCGCCTTTAACGACAAGTTGGTCGCCCTCTTTTAAGGCAAGGCCGCGCGCGTAGCCCTTAAATAAAACGGCGGAAATTAAAGCGTTTGCGTCCTTTAAATCAAAGTAAATATGCCCGCTGGCGGCTTGTTTTAAATTAGAAATTTCGCCCTCTATGCTAACGCCCGCCAGCACGCCTTCCAGCATTTCCTTTATTGCCAGACTGATTTCCGTTACGGAAAATACTTTGCCGTCTTCTATCGGAAGGCTCATTTCTTTTTCCTCAATAATTCCTGTCTTTCTTTTATTGCTTTTTCTTTGCCGATAGAGGTAGGATTATAAAATTTTACGGGGTTGGGCATATATTCCTGCTCTACATAGTGATTGGGA
>JAEXBW010000045.1 GCA_023393825.1 Elusimicrobiota bacterium
AGGTTATTCTTTCCTCCGCGCGCGCGGCGGCGGAGAAGGCAAAAAGCAGCACAGCTAAAATTAAAAGTTTTTTCATACCATAGATTATATAAGAAAAAGACCTGTTTTAAACAGGCCTTTTTGCAATGATTTTAAGGGGTTTTCAGCCACGCGGAGCGGGGGGATTTTTATCTATATAATCCTGCATAATCTGCGCCGCAGAAAGTACCAGTTCGGCACACGGGCGTTGGGCGTAATATTCCGCCGTTCTGGGGGATGGGGCGGCGCTTGGCGTTATATCGCAATAACCTAAAAGCTCCCTGCATATAATGGAGGGGTGTTTTTCTTTAAATTTAATTGCCAAATCCTGTATGCGTTTATAATGTTCCGCTTTAGCTACAGGGTCTTGCGGGTCGTCATAGCCGTATAAGAAGCCAGCCACAATAAACATACCGCTTACCGCGCCGCAAACCTCCCTTAAGCCGCCCATACCTCCGCCGAAGGAAGAGGATAATTTTAAAATCACTTCTTGCGGCAAGTTAAGTTCCGCCGCAAAGGCCAAAGCTACAGACTGGCTGCAATTAAAACCTTGGTTAAAAAATTCTTTTGCTTTTTCTGCTTTTGTCATATACCGATATTATATTAATTTCTATACGGAGCATATACAGGCAAAATATATTTATTTTCGGCAGGATATGCTACAATATTTTTGAAATAAGTTTATTTGCATATCTTTGAGGAGATTTAAAAATGGAAACACAAGTTTATACAAGCCCTGCGGCAACAGAATATCGTTATGGCGGGTTTTGGATTCGTTTGGTAGCTTATTTGATAGACGGCATATTAAACAATATCATAGGCGTTATAGTTGGCGTAGTTTTGGGGATTATTGTGGGGCTTTCATCAACATCCGCAGCAACCGAACTTACACCTTCCAATGTGTTTATGTTAAGGATTATTTCTTTTATCCTTTCCATTTTTACTACATGGCTTTATTTTGCTTTGTTCCAAAGCTCAAAATATATGGCCACCCCCGGCAAAATGTTATTTGGCCTTATAGTGGTAGATAAAGAATATAACCGCCTTAGCTTTGCAAAGGCTACGGGCCGCTTTTTTGCGACATTGGTATCTACCATAATATTATTTATCGGCTTTATTATGGCGGCTTTTACCAACAAAAAACGCGCCTTGCACGATATGATGGCAGGAACTTACGTTATCTATAAATAAGCACAAACAATATTTATAATGCAAAAACCCCGCTTGGCAACAGGCGGGGTTTTTTAATTGTGTAAAATTGTTATCTATTTTTTAAGCGCGGCGGTTAAAAAGTCGCTTACTTGAGCGCTTACTTTAATGTCGCTTTTGTTTATCGGACGTGCAAGATACAGGCCTTTTTTACTTCTAAGGCGGCTTAGCGCAACATACACCTGCCCTTGCGCAAAAGCTTCCGCACCAAGGTCTATAACGGCTTTCTCAAGCGTAAGGCCCTGCGCCTTGTGTATGGTTACAGCCCACGCCAAACGCAAGGGGAACTGGGAATATGTCCTTTCGGGGTCTTCCACCTGTTCGCCGTCTGTGGTAAGGCGCAGTTTGTACCAAGTGTGGCGTTCCACCATATATTCGCCATTGTCCGTCTGCACTATTATGTGCTGCACTTGCCCGTCCTGCCCTGCGGAAATCTCTTTTATAATACCCGTGGTGCCATTAACCCAACGCCTTTCTTTGCCTTCGTCATTTTTTACAAACATAACAAATGCGCCCTCTTTAAGTTTAAGCGGGTTTTGCGGGCAGTCCTGCCAGTTATCGGGGCGTTTTTGCACGGGGGAAGCTTGTATAATTGCGTTAACAAGATACTCCCGCCCATTTAATGCGCGTAACTTTTGCATATTTATGGCATCGGCGGCGGCATTGGTTGCCGTAAGCCAGGTTATATTAGTGGGTAATACAGCCGCGCAGGCGTTAAAATACCCTAAAGCTTCGGGCAAAATTTCATCTTTATTAGAGCGGATAATATCTAAATGTTTAATAAAGTCAGCGTCGTCTTGGCGGAAGTTATGCGTAAATTCTATATGTTTTAAGTCTAACTCTTTATAGGCTTTTGAGTGGAAGATAAAACTTTTATTTTCGCCGTAAGTATCCATAAAAAGGGTGTCTTTTTCCGCCGTGTCGTCAAAGAACTTTGTAGGTTTAACTACGGGCGGCAGCTGGTACATATCGCCTATAAGAACAAGCTGAAGGCCTGCAAAAGGGCGGTTAACTTCCAAAATATCACGCAGCTTTTTGTCCATTTCGTCAAACAAATCCGCGCGAACCATAGAAACTTCGTCAACGACAAGCGTTGTAATATTTTCCAGACGCTTACGCAGGGCAACCTTTTCCTGCTTGCGAAGGTTTTTTGTCCTGTAAATTTTGTAAATTGAAAGACTTAAAAAGGAATGTATTGTTTGCCCTTTGGAATTTAATGCAGCAAGGCCCGTGGGCGCAAGAACCGCAATGCCGTGATTGTAAAGCCTTTCGCGCAGAAAACTTATAAAACAGCTTTTGCCCGTACCCGGTTTGCCGTGTATAAAAACATTTGCTCCGCTTTCTATAAGTTGCAGGGCGCGGGCAAACTCCTCCGTTATAATAAGACCTTCGGCTTGAGCAATATTTTCTGCTATGGTATTTTGGGTTAGTTGGGGCATAGTGATACTTACATTATATCTTTTATTAAAAGGGCTATTTAAGAAGGTTCTTTCTTATGACGGAAAGTATTTTGGAATTTTTATTATCCGCCGCATAGTTGATGACGGCATTGCCGCCCGCGTCTGTGGCTTTTACGTCGGCGCCGTTATCTATAAGGGCTTCTATAATATCTTCTTCGCTGTTATATAGCGCGGCGTAGATAAGCGGAGTGCCGCCGCCAGCGCCTTTATAGTTTATGTCCGCGCCGCTTTTAACCAAAAGGTCAATAATTTCCGGGTTAGATGTTTGCATTGCGGCGTATCCTAAAACGGATATTTTTTGCTTACTTACGGCGTTAACGTCCGCGCCTTTATCTATAAGCATAGCGGTAATATCTGCGCGCGGATTTGTGGCAACGGCCCAAGCAAGCGGGGTAATGCCATCTTCGTCTTTTGCGTTAATGTCCGCACCCGCTTTTATAAAAACTTCTGCTGCTTCGGAATTTTTGGCAAGCATAACGGCGTACATTAAAGGCGTTTGCCCGCCGTCTGATATTTTGCCCATTGTAAGGCCTTTTTCCACCATTTTTTTGGCCCAGCTTTCGTCGGCATTCGCAAAGGCTTCGGGTATATTGCCCAAAAGTTTAAGCGCGGCGGCTTTTTGCGCGGCAAAGGCAAGTTCCTCGTCGCTGGGCGGCTTTTGCGCTGCGGGGCGGGGGAGGGACAATAAACGGTCGGAAACATCCTTTCCCGCAATAATATCCCTGTAAACGCCGTCTTTAAACGCCATATCTTTATCGGCCTGCGCGGCAAGCGCCAAAGCGGCGCGCGTTACGGGATTTTGAGGGGAGGCCCAATCCAAAACAGTTTGCCCTTTGCTGTTGGCATAAGCCGCGCCGTTAAGCAGAAGCAGGGCTGTTGTTTTTTCGTTACCGCGTTTTGCCGCCGCCATAAGCGGGGTTATATTCTTTTCGTTTTCCGCGTTAACATTTGCGCCGCTGTCTATTAAAAATTGAAGGGTGTCCAAGTCCGCACTTTTAACTATGGCTATAAAAAGAGGAGTATCGCCGTTGGGCAGAGCGGCGTTTACATTGGCGCTATGCTTTATAAATACGGATAGTATTTGCTTTACGGGGTGCTTTCTGACAGCATATATAAGGGCGGTATTGCCGTCTTTATCCTTAAGTTCCAGACGGGTAAAAAAGTTAATTCTCTTTTGTAAATCTTCGGGGGAGGCCGCCTCTAAAGCTGTTATAAACTTTTTATCTTCGTGCCACGGCGTTTTAGCTTTGGACAAGGTTCTAAAGAACAAAAGACCGTTCCATATTATAAGCGCGGCTATCAGGCCTGCGGCGACATAAGTAAAAATATGCACCTTGCCGCGCGCGGGGATGTGTGCGGGGGGGCCAAACTCCGTTTTTTGCTTAAAGCCTTTCTTAAGCATCAAAATTATCAGCGCAACCGCGCCCGCAACGGGGATAAAGGCAAGCAAAATCCACCATGGGGAGTAATTTATATCCCGCAAACGCCTTACCGTTATGGCAAGTTTTGCCAAGACGGCGGCAAACGCGCCCATAAGCGTAAAAAAACCGCAAAGGAACTTGGTAAAAGTACCTATATTATAGGGATTTTGTCCTATTAAGAAATTGGTAATAAAAGCAAGCAGAGCCGCCAGAGAAAGGGATAAAATAAAAAGCCAGTACTGCTTTCTGCAGGTACGGGATTTGTAGTCAAAAATATCTTTTGTTAAAGGCTCTATAAAACAGACTTGAAGGAAAAACATAAAATCTCCGCCGCAGGTACAGACAAAAAACTGCGTTCCTTCTATTATATTTATTTTAATTCTTTTTGTATATTTTGTTAGAATGTAAAAAAGGAAGGAAACTTTATGAATACTATACCCGAAAAAAAGAACATAGCCCTTGTGGCTCACGATAATAAAAAGCAGGACCTTTTGGAATGGGCTTTATTTAATAAAGGCTCACTTGCCAAACATAACCTTTTTGCGACGGGGACAACAGGCACATTATTGCAGGAAACTTTGGATTGCCCCGTACACCGCTATAACAGCGGCCCCTTTGGTGGGGATCAGCAGATAGGCGCGGCGATATCGGAAGGCAAGATACACGTGCTTATATTCTTTTGGGACCCTCTTAACCAATTGCCGCACGACCCCGATATAAAGGCCTTGCTCCGTCTGGCGGCCGTATGGAACATACCCGTGGCGTGTAACCGCGCGACGGCTGACTTTTTGATTTCCTCCCAGCTATTCCAAGAGAAATACCAAAAAGTTCTGCCCGATTATTCCGAATATTTAAACAGACTTAAAAAAGATTAAAATATTTTTATACAGAGTATGAAAAGCCCCGCATTTTTTATTTATGCGGGGTTTTGTGATATATGTTCGAGTCCTATTCGGCCCACAAAAGAAAAACCCTGCTTAAACATCAAGCAGGGTATATAAAATGGTGGGCCGAATAGGACTCGAACCTACAACCTTCCGCGTGTAAGGCGGACGCTCTAACCAGTTGAGCTATCAGCCCCTATAAAGGGCAAATGCTTTTTAGTAAGCATTTTTACTACTTAAATATTCTACTAAAAAAAGGCTTTATTGTCTATCCGCCCGTCGTAATAACGGGCGGATAAAATAAAATTAAACAGTTTTTTCTTTGTAAAGTTTATCAACAATGGCCGCCACTGCGCCGTCGCCCGTAACATTGCACGCCGTGCCAAAACTATCCATAGCAATATAAAGCGCAATCATCAAAGCAATAGCCGTTTGGTCAAAGCCCAACATGCTTTGCAATATGCCCAAAGCCGCCATTATAGCCCCGCCGGGAACGCCGGGTGCCGCCACCATGGTAATGCCGAGCATAAATATAAAACCCGAATACTGCACAAAATCAACGGGCATATAAGAAACTATCATAATGGCAAGCGAACACGCCACAATCTTCATTGTGCTGCCCGATAAATGTATGGTAGCGCAAAGGGGGATAACAAAGCCTGCAATATCTTCCCTAATGCCGTTTTTAAGCGTTTGCTGAAGGGTTACGGGTATCGTCGCGGCGGAAGACTGTGTGCCAAGCGCGGTTGCGTAAGCGGGCAACATATTCCTTAACATTTTAAACGGATTCTTTTTAGATACCAAACCCGCTATTACAAATTGTATTACAAGCATTGTAATCGTCATAATAAAGATAAAAATTATTATTTTGATAAACACGCCCAGCACGGCCGCCACCTGCCCTTCCACCGTTATCTGCATAAAAATGCCAAAGATATAAAGCGGTAAAAGCGGAATGATGACAGACTGTATGGTTTTGTAAATTATCGCCCTAAAATCGTCCATAGCTGGCCTTAAAAACTTACTTTCCGTAACCGCCATACCAAGGCCTAAAGTAAAGGCCAATACGAGGGAGGTTACAACATCTAAAAACGGCGGTATTGCAAGCGTAAAGAAGGGTTTAAGCGCGCTTGCCGCCTCCGACACGGCGGTAAATTTTTGCCCGTCCGCCAGTAAAAATTTATAGGCCGCCACACTTGTAAAATAGCTGAAGAAGCCCGAAAGCAAAGTAAAACCGTATGCCAAGGCCACCGTTAAAAGCAGCAGCTTGCCCGCGCTTTTTCCAAGGTCCGCAATACCGGGGGCTACAAGGCCGAGTATTAAAATGGGTACGATAAAACCCAAAAAATTGCTGAATAGTCCGTTAATTGTAAGAAATATTCTTACCGTCCAGTGGGGGAATATCATTCCGCCGATAACGCCCAGCGCCATTGCCGCTAAGACGGCAGGAAGCAGGGGTATTTTATATTTTATAAGTGTTTTCATTAGCTTTATCCTTAAATTTACATTAGTTTGCACTAAGGTTAAATTATATCACTTATTAAATAAGGCGGCGGAGATTTTGAGAGGGGAAAACAAAAAATCCGCCCCAAAAAAGCGGCGGATTTAAATAAAAAATAAACTTTTATTTGCCCTTATTTACCGTAATAATTTAAAGCTTCGGGCAGGTGTTCTTGTATGGCTTTTATGCGGTTCTCGTCGGAAGGGTGGGTGGAAAGGAACCCGCTTATAGGCGAGCCTTCCTTAACCGTACCGTTAGCGGTGGACATTCTTTGCCAAAAGCCTACCGCCGTGCGCGGGTCATACCCTGCTTTGGCCATAAGTATAAGGCCCATGTGGTCGGCTTCGTATTCGTGCTTGCGGCTGTAAGGCAACATAACGCCTACAGTTCCCGCCGCGCCGAACGCGCCCAAAATTAAAGCTTTATTTTTGTTTTCTTCCAAGGCTAAAGATGCCGCGGCAAGCCCGCCCTGTAATATTAAAGTTTGGCTCATTCTTTCCGCGCCGTGGCGGGCAAGAGCGTGGGCTACCTCGTGCGCCATAACAACGGCTAAACCGTTTTCGTCCTTAGTATAGGGCAATATACCCGTGTACACGGCCACTTTACCGCCGGGCATACAAAAAGCGTTAACTTGTTTGTCTTCTATAAGAACAAATTGCCAGTCGTAATTTTGCCCGCTGGCGGCGGCTATGCGCCGTCCCACTTTATTTACCAAAGCGGTATTAGCGGCGTCTTTAGATATTTTTGCCGTTTTAAGAACCTCGTCATAAGATTGCAGTCCGAGGGTAGATTCCTGCTCTTCGCTTATCAACATAAGCTGCTTTCTGCCCGTAAGTCCGACAGAAGCGCAAGCGCAAAAAACAGACAGCGCTAAAAGTAAAGAAAAATATTTATATTTCATATTGATAAAATTCTAACAAAAAAAAATAAAACTTGTATAATAAAAAGGTAGAGTCGGGAGGTTCTATTATGATTGATAATGTACTTAAAAATGATCAACAGCAATACGAAACAGCCTCTGTTTTTGAGCGTGCCGTAGCTTTGTTGTTTGATGTATTGATGTTTGCTTCTGTTTATTTGTGGTCGTCTTATGTATTAATAATGAAGTTAGATTGGATTACAACACCAACTCAAAATGTTGTTATTTATATATCTTTTAATATTTTATTTATTTTGTACTGCAGTGTTTTATCGTCGGGCGGAAGGCAGACTTTAGGTAAATTTCTTATAGGGATAAAAGTTGTTTCTAAAGAAGGGCAGGCCCCGCTTTCTTTTGTAAAAGCCTTTATAAGAACCCTCGGTTATTACGCGGGATTTATGACTTTCTTCGGCGGCTTTGCGCTGGCCTTGTTTAACAAAAACAACCGCGCCTTGCAGGATTTAATAAGCGGAAGTATGGTTGTAAGTTCGAGGGAAAAAACCGCCGCGGAAGCAACCGCCATTGCCGCCTTAGGCACATTTCTTATTGCGCTTATGGTGTTTTACGTCTATTTTATACTCTTTATGCTGCCTTCGCCCTTCCAAAAAGCAAGAGTGCAGGCCGCGCAGGAGCAGGTAAACAGACTGGCGTATCTGCAAGAAATGCATAAAGAAAATTTTGGTTATTATACGGCAGATTTGGTGCGTTTGGGCCTTATCAGCGGGGACGCTGTGCAGCTGCAACGCGATATACAACATAATTTAAGACGCAGAGGCTTTAGCCTTGGCGTCACGACTGACGGATATAAAATAAGCGCCATAGCAAAAGATGGCGAAGAAACCGTCGTTACCGCAGAAAAATAGGCAAAACTGAACAGAGAGATTGCCAATAATATAATGATAGAACAAGAATATAAGTGGCAGGCAAGAACACCTGCGGACTTTATTAAATTTAAAAAAGCTTTACAAGATACGGATTTTAGAAAAAGCCTGTCCAATATTTTAATTATGGACAGCTATTTTGACGACGCGCATGGCACTCTTGCCGCCAAAAAAGCCGTGTTAAGGCTACGCTCGGCTAACGGCGTTTACGAAGCGGTGTACAAAACCGCGTCGGAAATTAAAAACGGTTTTGTAAAACGCAGAGAAGAAACCTTTCCCATCTTTGCAAAATCTCACACGCGCGCTTTATCTCAATTTAAAGGTTTGGTCCGCAAAAACTGGCCCGCACTCGGCCCCGTAAAACAACTTTTTATAATAAAAAACAAAAGGCAGGTATTATTGTTGGAAAGTCCGTCCTTTTCGGCGGAGGTTTGTTTTGACGACTGTAATATACTTGTAGGCGAAAAAAATATTAAAATGTTTGAAATAGAAATGGAACTGAAAAAAGGCGACGCCGAACAGTTGGCGGAGCTGGCGCAAAGTCTTACAAAAGCATCAGGCTTAAATTACGCGCAGGTATCCAAGGTGGCTACGGCATTTAAAAACTTATGCTGAGCATAATTATAGCTTTTGTTTTATCTCTTATCGCGCCGGGCATGGGCCAGGTATTTAACGGACAATACCTTTTTGGCTTTTGTCTGGCTTTATTTTTTGTTTTCGGCCGCGCCGCTATCCTGCCGCTTTTAATAAGAATCATCAATTTTAAGACGGAAGTTAAACTTTTAAAATTTATCTACTGCTTTAATATCCTCTTTACCGTATTTATAATAATAACCGCGCTGGACGCGTGCCTTGTTGCCGCGCGGGCGCAATATATCTCTTTACTGCGGGCTTTGTATTGTTTTATTACAGCTTTGTTGTTGACGGGCGCGGCGCGCCAACTGCGCAGCGAATTTATAATTTTTGCTTTAAGCAAAAGGAGCGGCCTTTCTAAATATATCTTTACCAAAAAAAACTAATTTATGGACTACATCTTTCTTGCTTTTATGATGTTTTGCGCAGGGTTTATAGACAGCCTTGCGGGCGGCGGCGGCATAATAACCCTGCCCTCTTATATGGCCTTCGGGCTTAACCCCGCTTTGCTGCTGGGTACAAATAAGCTTTCCTCTTGCATCGGCACGCTGTTTTCCGCCTATAAGCTGAGGGATAATATAACCATAAGTAAAAAGTTTTTAAAGTGGCTTATTATTATCACTTTTATATTTTCTTCCCTCGGCGCGGCGTTTACAAAGCTTATTAACCCCGATAGTCTTAAGTTTATAATTCTTATCATAATACCCGTTATGGCTTGGTTTGTTATAAGCAATAAAACGCTGGGTATAGTTGATTTAAGAATGAAGATAACTATAAAAAAGTCCAACCGCGCGGCCAAAATATCATCGGCCATAATAGCGTGGTACGACGGGTTTTTAGGCCCCGGCGCTGGTACAATGTTTGCGGTGTTCCTTTCCAAATACTCGGGCTTTGATATTGTGCAGGCAACCGCTTTGGCAAAGATATTAAATTTGTCTTCCAACGTATTTGCGCTTGCTTTCTTTTTGCTTACCAACTCCATAAGCCTTAAATTAGGTTTGCTTATGGGCGTATTTAATATATTGGGTAATGTTTTGGGCGTGTATGTGGGCAAAAGGCGCGGCGCGGCCATAATAAGGCCTATGATTATATTCGTATCCGTAATGATTATGGGCAAGTTTATTTGGGACTTTATCCGCTGATGTTTTGCCGTTTAGGCGGCACCTATTTTTGTATAATATAAGAAATATAAAAAAGGAGGGGTTTTTAAGATGGCATACAAAATTAACCCTGATGTTTGTGTAAACTGCGGCGCTTGCGAAGGCGCTTGCCCCGTGGCGGCGATTTCTGAAAAAGACGCTAAAAGAGTTATTGACGCCTCAAAATGCATTGATTGCGGTTCTTGCGCAGGCACATGCCCTGTATCAGCAATCTCTGCCGAGTAAACAACTTAACAGTTTTTAAATTGTAAGTTTTGTTATCTAAAAACCCGCGGTCCTTTTGACCTGCGGGTTTTTGTTTGGTTTGATTTTTGTTTGGGAAAGTTTACTTGGGTTGCTTTGTGGCCCAGTCAAAGAATTGGCGCCATTTAAGGTATTCTTCTTTTGCGGCCTGTGCCGATATGGAGGGGGTAAAGACGGCTTCCGCCTTAAATACTGGCCAGTTAAGCGCGTCCAAACCGCTGTTTTGCGCCGCTATAAAAGCCGCGCCCAGCGCAGTTGTTTCCGCCTCGGGGGTTTTGGTTATGTTAACCTGCAAAATATCGCTTTGAAACTGCAGTAAAGTTTTGTTGGAAGAAAGCCCGCCCGAAGCCCTTAACTCTTTAATCTGCACGCCGCCGCGCTGCATATAAAAGGCAATATCCACCATTAAAAAGCAAAGCCCGCGCACCGCGCCGCACACAATATCGGCCTTAGTTGTTTTGGGCGTAAAACCTTTTATAACGGGCGTTAAGCTAAAGTCCCAATAAGGCGCGCCAAGGCCGCCCAATGCGGGCAAGAACCATACAGGCTGGCGCGATTGCGCGCAAAGCGCGTCCAAATCTTTAATATCAAAGTTAAAGCCCGTCTGCCCGAGCCATGTTAAAAGCGCGCCCGCCGTGTTTAACGGACCTTCCAAAAGGTAATCCGCGTTCTTTTGGGCGGAGTTCCACGAAAGGGACGTTAATATACCCTGCAAGTCAACGGGTTTTGTGCCGACGTCGGCAAGCAGAAATGCACCCGTGCCGTAATTTAAAGCATTGTCGCCCTTGCCCAATAAACCTGCCGCAGCGGCGGCGGCCTGCTGGTCCCCCACGCAAACGGTTATGGGTATGCCTTTATAGTCGCCGTAATCAGCCGCGCTGGGGCGAATTTGCGGCAATATGGAAGGGGGAATGTTGAAAGATTTTAATATATCAGCGTCCCACGCCATCGTTTTTATATTAAATAAAAGCGTGCGCTGGGCAGTGGTTGGATCCGCCGCAAAAACCTTGCCGCCCGTAAGATGCCAAATAATAAATGTAGCAACGGGCGCGGCAAGCAAACGGTTTTCTTTTAAAGCTTCCTGCACGGCGGGGTAATTTTGCAGACACCATTGCAGCTTGGGGGCGGAAAAATAAGGCGTTTTATAAAGCCCTGTTTTAAAGTGGACTTCTTCCTGCGAAAGCGTGTTTTGGGCAATAATTGCAGCGGCGCGTCCGTCTATCCAGCTTAACACTGGGCAAAGCGTTTTGCCCGTTATTTTATCCCACAAAACTATGGTGGAACGCTGGCAGGCCACCGCTATTTGCGACGGTGTTTGGCCCGCGGGCAGGGCCGAGATAACGGTGTTTAAGGCGTCAAATTGGCTTTTAAGCAGTTCTTCTCCGTTATATTCGCAGATGTTCTCTTCGTGTTTGGGCAAAAGCGGAACAGCGGCCTTTGCGGCTATAACGCCCTGCGCCGTAACCGCCAATGCTCTGGAGCTGGAACTGCCTTGGTCTAAAGCTATAATAAGTTCATTTTTCATTTTTAAACCATTTATTCGTCTGTAAAAGCGTGGTTGCCGCTTTATCAAAAGAAAGTAAAACTTCCTGCGTT
>JAEXBW010000047.1 GCA_023393825.1 Elusimicrobiota bacterium
CCGTCTAAGGTTTTTCTTAATTCTTTTATGGAGGTCATTATTTCATCCATCGGGTATGCTCCTGAGTGAGTGGATAAAAAGGTTGGATGTTGTGCGGTTTATTTTTGTTTTTAGGACGAAAAAACAGTCATCAAACCCTTTTTAGGTTTGGCGGCCCTCCCCATTACTGATACAACTGTATCAAATTCTTATCAGTAAGTCAAACGCGTACCTGCCGACGAGAATTTGTGTTTTATTTAAAATTACTGTGGAAAATGGTGGCAGTTTTTTGTTGTTTAGTGCGGGACACGCGGAATATAAATACGCGTGATTTTGGTATGTTATGCTCTTGTCGTTTGGTACAGAACAAATTTGTAGATTGGCACGCGTGTTCTTATGCAGTTGCCGTTTGCCGTTATAAATAGAACAAATTTGCAGGCAACCTGCGTGATTTGGATAGATTTGAGGTTGTTTTCGGTTTTCTTGGACGCAAGGTATATCTGGAGCGGGCGAAGCCCCGAATATCCACGGTGGCCAAAAAACCGAAAAGAACCCAAAGATAACAAATTGCTAGCGGCATAAATCGGAATAGAACAAATTAAAAAAGCCCCCGCTGTTAAGGGGGGCTTTTGCTTATATATCTTATTTAACGTAAGTCTTTCTGGCCTTGTAATGATTATGGAACAAGTGATGCGCCTTCTCGCCCAAAGGCTCGCCGATAAACTCCTTATAGAGTTTCTTGACGGCGGGGTTATGGTGAGAGCAGCGAAGTTCCATATGGGCATCTTCGTTATAGAGGCCTTTGGCGCGCGCTTTTCTAAGTTCGTCCGTAACGCCGTAAGGCTGTCCGCCGCCGCCTACGCAGCCGCCTTCACACGCCATAACTTCTATGAAGTGGTAGGGAGGCTCTTTACCTTCGGCTTTGGCTTTTTTAACTTCTTTTAAAAGACTGTCCACATTGGCAAGACCGTGGGCGATGGCAACCTTAACCTTAATGTCGCCTACGTCTATTGTGGCTTCTTTAATGCCTTTTAAACCGCGGACTTTTTTAAAGTCTACGCTGGCGGCATCTTTACCCGTGATAAGGTAATGCGCTGTTCTTAAAGCGGCTTCCATAACGCCGCCCGTCGCGCCGAAGATTGTACCTGCGCCTGTATAATCTGCAAGTATATCGTCGCCTTTCCTTTCGGGGATTTTGTTAAAGTCTATGCCTGATTGTTTAATCATACGGGCAAGTTCGCGCGTGGTCAAAGAAACGTCTACGTCCTGCAAGCCTGAAGAGAACATATCTTCGCTTCTGCCGATTTCGTATTTCTTTGCCGTGCAAGGCATAATGGAAACCATATAAATCTTCTTGGGGTCTATATTATGTTTTTGCGCGTAATAGGTTTTGGCAAGCACACCCACAAATTCGTGTGGGGATTTTGCGCTGGAGAAGTTATCGAGCATATCGCCGTGATTCTTTTCCAAAAAGTCTACCCAAGCGGGGCAGCAGCTTGTGATAAGCGGCAATGTTCCGCCCGTGGTAAAGCGGTGCTTAAATTCGGAAGCTTCTTCCATAATGGTTAAGTCCGCGCCCGTATTTGTATCAAACACGGCTTTAAAACCGAGGTCGTAAAGTGAAGAAACCAATTTACCCGTAAGATTGCTACCGACGGGGTAGCCGAAGGCTTCGCCGATTGCCACGCGTACTGCGGGGGCAATTTGGGCTACGCAATATTTATCGGGGTCCATAAGGGCGTCCCAAACGGACTGGGTATCATCGTGTTCCACAATCGCGCCGACGGGGCAATGGTTGGAGCATTGACCGCATTTAACGCAGGGGGATTCGTTTAATTCAATTTCGCCCGCGGGTGAAAGAGAAGTTTTGATACCTCTGCCCAAAAAGGACAAAGCCCATACGTTTTGGTGGTTTTGGCATACGTTAATACATCTGCCGCACAAGATACATTTGGAGGTATCTATAACGATGGTTTTTGTTGTGTCGTCGCATTTATGGGGCTGACGGTTGACGATGATGGGAAAGTATTCTTCCCTAACGCCAAAATCCGCGCACAATTTTTGAAGTTCGCAATTTTGGTTGCGGGCGCAGATAAGGCAATCTTTGGGGTGGTTGGACATAATAAGTTCCAACACGGAGCGGCGCACGCCCACAATTTCGGGGCCGTGGGTGGTGATTTCCATATTGTTAGCAACTTCCGTCGTGCATGCGCGCAACATTTTGTTTGCGCCTTTCACTTTTACTATGCAAAGACCGCAGCCGCCAGATGCTTCCAGGTCGGGGTGTTTACACAGCGTTGGAATGTTGACGTTTACCATTTTGGCCGCGTCTAAGATTGAAGTTCCTTCTTTAACTTCTACTGTTTTGCCGTTAATTATAGCTTTGATCATAAAAATTATCCTTTCTTAACCGCATTAAATTTGCAAACCGTAAAGCATTGACCGCATTTAATACATTTCTTGGGGTCTATTACGTGTTTGTTTCTTACCTCGCCGGTAATTGCGCCGACGGGGCAGGCTCTCTTGCACGCGCCGCAGCCGATGCAGCTTTGACCTATGGAATAGGATACAAGCTGGCTGCATTTGCCTGTGGGGCAGCGTTTATCTTTAATGTGGGCGTCATATTCTTCCCTAAAGAATTTGATTGTGGAAAGAACAGGATTGGGAGCGGTTTGGCCCAAAGCGCAGAGGGAAGCTTTTTTCATCGCGTTGGCAATGTCGTTAAGCTTTGTAATATCCTCTTCTTTGGCTGTTCCGTTGGTAATTTTATTTAAAATGCTGAGCATTTGGTATCCGCCGATTCTGCACGGGGCGCATTTGCCGCAGGATTCGTCTACGCAGAATTCCAGATAGAATTTGGCAATGTCTACCATACAGTCCGTTTCGTCCATAACGATAAGACCGCCCGAACCCATAATAGAACCGATTTCCTGTAAGGATTCGTAGGTGATAGGCATATCAAAGTGATTGCCGTCTATGACGCCGCCCGAAGGGCCGCCTGTCTGCACGGCTTTAACTTTATCGCCCTGCAAGGGGCCGCCGCCGATGTCATAAACAACTTCCTTAACGGTAAGGCCTAACGGGATTTCTATAAGACCCGTATTTTTTACCTTGCCCGTCATTGCAAATACTTTTGTACCCGTGGACTTGCCCACACCCATCTTGCCGTACCATTCCCCCCCTTTCGTAAGAATGTAGGGGACGTTGGCAAGCGTTTCTACGTTATTAATTGCCGTAGGTTTGCCCCAGAGGCCTTTTGTGGCCGGGAAGGGCGGTTTGGGGCGCGGTGTGCCGCGGTTGCCTTCTATGGAGGCGATTAAGGCTGTTTCCTCGCCGCAGACAAAGGCGCCTGCGCCGAAGCGGATTTCTAAATCGTAAGTAAAACCGCTGCCTAAAATGTTTTTACCGAGTAAACCTGTTTTGTAGCAGGCGTCAATGGCTTTTTGCACGCGCTCAATGGCAAGGGGATATTCCGCGCGGATGTAAAAAATACCTTTGCTTGCGCCGATAGCGTAGCCCGCTATAATCATACCTTCCACGACGGAGTGCGGATTGCCTTCCAATAAGGCTCTATCCATATAAGCGCCCGGGTCGCCCTCGTCGCCATTGCAAATCATATATTTTTCTTTGCTCTTGGGCTGGCGGGTTAACTGCCATTTAAGGCCTGTGGGAAAGCCGCCGCCGCCGCGTCCGCGAAGGCCGCTTTTCTTCATTTCGTCTATTACAAATTCGGGGCCGTTTTCAAAAGATTTAACAAGGCCGAAATAACCGCCGTGGCCGATGTATTCGTTAATATCTTCGGGGTTGATTTTGCCGCAGTCGGCAAGCAAAATGCGGTGCTGCTTTTGATAAAAAGGAATATCTTCGCGCGTGGTGCAATGTTTACCGTCGGTAGGGTTGACAAATAAAAGCCTGTCGATAACTTCGCCTTTTAAAACTGTTTTTTCTACAATTTCGGGGACGTCGGCCGCTTTTACCTTAGTATAAAAGACATTGCCTACGCTTACCAAAGGACCTTGTGCGCAAAAGCCTTGGCAGCCGCTTAAAGAGATGTAGGTTGATTTCTCCCTGCAGGAAGAAGTAATTTCTACACAGTAATCAAGGCCGCGTTTGGCGTATTCCGCCTTAAAGGCTTCATAAATTTCCAAAGAGCCGCCCGCGATGCAGCCTGTGCCGCCGCAGATGATGACTCTTTGTTTTATTTTGTTATATTGTTCAGTAAAATTCTTATTGATTTGTGAGATAAGCTTACCCATTGTGTTTTTCTCCGTTGGAAAGTTCGCTTAAAATAGTTTTAATATCTGACGGTTTTACCTGACCGTATATTTTACCGTTGACTGAAACTACGGGCGAAAGGCCGCAACAGCCTAAACATCTTAAACCTGCGACGGAAAATTTGCCGTCTTGGGAGGATTCACCCTCTTTTACGCCTGTTTGCTTTTCAAGTTCTTTAAGCAAGTCGGGCGCGCCTTTAAGATAACAAGCCGTCCCCGTGCATACCGCTATTTGGTACTTTGCGGGCGGATTTAATTTGAAGAAATGATAAAAGGTAAGAACTTCGTATATCTTTGCAAGCGGGATATTGGTTTCTTTAGAAATTTCCATCGCCACTTCTCTTGGTACATAACCGAATTTATTTTGCACGGAATGTAACATCATTACAAGACTGCCTTCTACGTTTTTCCATTTGCTTATAATTTCTTTTAAGTCTACTTTCGATGCCGTATTTTCCTCTGACATGAAAAAGTCCTCCGTTTTATTTTTACGCTGCGCCTGTGCCAAGCGCGGCAACTGCTTATGCTTACAACACACTACCCAACAAAAAAAATCAGTCTTTCTTAACAGGCGTTATTACGACGGGTATGGGAAGTTCCCCCGCGGGAGTATCAAAATAAATAAGACCCGCTAATTTGTAGTTTATGGCAACGCTGTTCATTGTTACCAAACCCGCTATGTTCTTGCCCACTTTGTTAAATGGAAGGGAAAGCTGCGCCGTAGGTACAACCGTTTCGCCTGGGCCGACAAGATAGGAGCCGAAGGAAATATCGCTTACTTCCTTATTATTTATGTAAAGTTTGCCTTCAAATTTATTCATTTTTGCGGTTTCGCTTCTGTCCATATTGGTTACGGCAAAGGCGACGTCTAAGGTTATATCATTGAGGGAAAAATCGGAGGTTTGCGCCCCGACAAGGGTATATTTGCAGTTTACGGCGCTCTTTTGTAAGGTGTCTGCCGTCTTACACGACGCAAAAAGACAGGCCGCGCATAAAAGGATTAAAAACTTTTTCATATTTTGCTCCCGGTGATTATATGTATATATTATATTATACTTCCGCCTTTTTTAACAGGGAAATCGGAGTATGTTTTTATAGCTGTTTTTTATCTTAATTTTTATATATTTAAAGGGCGCAAAAGACAGGCGCGGATTATTTTTAAAAACACTTAAAACAGCATAAAATATATTTTGATTTAAAACAAAAACCCCCTGCTTTTAACAGGGGGCTTTTTACTTTTTTAAAACTATTTAAGCCCTGTACCAATCCTTCTGACAGAAGGTATTTGGTTGACGGGCGGAACCGCTGCAGGTTGCTGTGGCGCTTGTGATACCGCCGCTAAGGCCGCCGCTTGTATTATATTATTAGCCTCTGAGGTTGTCGGTACAAGCGTATTATCCATAGTGTTATAGCTGAACCTGTAAGTAAGGCTGTAGCCTTCCTGATTGGGTGGCAGCTTGGCCGCTATGGAGAAATAGCTGGGGTCTACCGCTTGATCTGCAGTCCATTCTATCTGGGCAGCATCTTTAGGATGGATAGACAATATTTTTTGCTCAAGAGAAGAACCGTCGCCAAGTTTATAATTTTTAACTTTTACGATTATTTCTTTTTCCGCGGCAATTTTGGCTTCCCTTTCTTTTAAAGCTTCTGCAACAGATGCGTCAACGGCATTATTGCCTGTTGTAGCCTCTGCCTCGGGCTTTTTGAAGACTTTAGACAGCAGATAGTGCGCGGGGCTTAATTTGACGGGAATAATGTGCATTACCGCTAAAAGCGCTATAAATAAGAGTAAGATAACGAGCAAGCCTGATATGGTGCCGAAAGTTTTTAGGGCTTTCTCTATTATAGAGTTTCCGCCCAGTTCAGCTATGGCTTCTTCTATGTCGGGCTGGCCTTCGCCTTGCGTTATGTCCCCGCCGTTGGCTGCAACCATAGGAACGGTTTTAATTGCGGCAGGTTTAATGCGGCGAACCTTTTTAAGGGCGTCAACATCTTCTTGCGGGGCGGATTTAAGATCCATAAGGTTAATTTTACCCTTATCCTGAGTATCAGGCGTTCCGCTTGCGATAACGTCCATCGAGTCAAAATCTTCAGCAGAGGCTGAGGCTTGAGCGGGAGGAACATAATCGGAGATTATGGAAGTCGGCTGGTCTAAGAAAACTTCTTCTATACTGCTTGTAAATGTTTTAAGGAACTGGTCTTCTCCGTCGGCGAGCATAGGGGCCACGACAGGCTGTCCGCTGCCCGTAAGTTCGTCAAGGGCGGAGGAACCTTCTTTGGGGGAGGAAATAACGTCAAAAGCTGAAGACGTCATATCTTTTGTGTTTTCTTCAAGTTGCTTTTTGTCTTCCGCAAATTCTTGCAGGACATCGTTTTCTTCCGCACTTTGAGAAGTTTCAATATTCATCGGGTCTTCTTCTTGGTCCTGTAAGGGGGTGAGGTCTTCCTCTTGCGGCAGTTCTACTTCCGCATCTTGTTGCTCTTCCTGCGCTTCTTGGGCGGGTTCCTGCTGCTCTTGAGATTCTTGTTCAACAAATTCTTGCTGTTCTTGCACAGGCTCATTTTCGCGGAAAGAGGCGTCATCTTCCGTTTCGCCTATGTTTTGGGCAGAGGGGACTTCTTGCGGGATACCGTCGGTTTCGGCCTGCTGTTCTTCAGACGGCAAAGGTTCTTCTTCCTGCGGGAGTTCCTGTTGGTCTTCCGCGGGCAAATCCTGCTGCTCGGGTGCAATTTCTTCTACAGGTTCTTCTTGAGCGGGAAGTTCTTCTTCCTGTTCAGTCTGTTGGGGTTGGTCGTTAAAAACTTCTTCTAAGGTGGCGGTTTTAGTATTGTCTTTATCTTCCGAAGAGGCATCTATTTCAAAAGGTTGCGGCTCGGCAGAGATAGAATCTTGCTCAACTTCTTGCTGCTGAACGGGGAATTCCCCCTCCTCGGCAAGGCTTTGAGAAGATACGGGTTCGCTTAAAAGTTCTTCCGTAATTTCGCGCACTTCGCCCGCGTTGGAACCGTGGGCCGCGCTGTGCTGAGAAAGGTCTTCAGGCAAGGGGGCCTGTTGTTCCGCAAATTCATCAAATTCCTGATCTTTTTCTTCTTGAATTTTTTCTAAATTGGCTTGAGTGAAGGAAAGTTTATCTTCAAAATCTTCTTCTATCGTCGGGATATCGTCTTCCGAAAGGGCATTGCCGTCCGTAACTACCGTGCCGGGCTGCTGGTTAATTTTAGAATCGGTGTTCTCTTTTTTAGCCAAATCAACTATTGCATTAGGGTCGGTAATAACTTCCTTTTTATGTTTATTTGAAAAAGTGGTGTTAATTGCGTCCTGCAAAAAATCTTCGCTGGGGGATACAGCCGCCGCGCCGCCTAAAAGAGAATCCATATCTTTTAAGTCGCCGCCTGCATCGCTAGAATCGGCAATATAATTTTCCGTCTGGCTGTCCATATCGGAGGGGACGGCAGAGTCGGAAGAGGTTTCCGTATCTTCCTGCACTACTTCGGGAATATCATCTATATATCCTGCAGGGAGAGCAACCTCATCTTCTTCAGAGGAGGGTTGTTCCTTTTTTTCCGCGCGGGAAGAGGGTTCCTTTTCGGTATGATGCGACGGAGAAGAAACAGCTTGAGAAGAAACACCCGAATATTGCAAATTATCGCTTAAGGAATAAAGTTTTTGTTTTACGTCTTGTATTTCCCTTGTAAGGACATCTATTTTTTGAAGCAGTTCAGCTTCAGTTGAGGCGGAAACAGGGGCTGAAGAAATTGTATCTTCCGACGGGACGGAGGCATCAAACATATCCTGCGTGTCAAATTCTTGCGTTTGAGCGGCAGGGTCATAGGCTTGTACGGGCTGCTCGTAAACAGGCTGATTAAATTGTGTTTGCTGCGCGGGGTAAGGATTATACGCGGGTTGCGGCTGCGCGGCATATATAGGCATACGGGTTGTTTGATACGGCGGTACCGATTGTTGCGGCTGGACATAAGCCTGCTGCTGGGGATATTGGTAGTAAGCTGGTAATGGCTGAGGTTGAGGTATAGCAACCTGCACGGGAGGGAAAACGACATTAGCGGCAACCCATTCTTGCGCCGCGCCGGCGGGAACAACTTCCGGGCAGATTAAAGTTTCACCCGTAAAACCCTGTATTGAAGAAAATTCTTCCTGTTCAAAAGGACGTTCCAAAACTTGTCCGTTAATATATACCCAATATCTCATTTTTCCCCTCTGAAAAATTTTATAAATATTTCCTTTCCTAACAGTTTAGCAAATTATCAATAAAAAAGTAACTCTTTAACCGAGCTACCCGCCAATACAAAAAAACAGCAACTTTACTGCAACATATTTACAACACGCATTGCGGCGTCTTTATGATTTTTGCCAGAGGCGTAAAATTTGTCGTACGCCGATATAATAGTATCTGCCGTTAAGTCTTTTTGAGAAGAAAGACCTTCGGCTATAACTTCTATGCTTTCCTCGGGGTAGCCCTTCTCCAGAAGGGTTAAAACCGTGTCCGCCCAAGAGGAACTTATATTACCGTTAAGTTCTTCCAAGGCAATGCTTAAAGCATAGCAATGTTTTGCGCCGTCATCTTTCCAAAACGAATAGGAGCGCAACTTTTCCCTTAAAAGAGAAAGAACTTCTTCCCTGCTTTTAGTGCCGAGATAATTATTAAGAGCTTCGTTTTCTAAAGTATCGGCGGAGTAATTGGTTTTGTTCTCTTTTCTAAACAGCGCCTGAGATACAGCGTCTTTCATAGGAAGTTTTTTAAGCAACACTTTAAGACCTATGTCCGCGTTTTCGTTTATATCGGCATTATAGGGCAGCTCGCGCAATATTTGCGAGAAGAGAGAGAGGACTTCTTCTATACTTTTATGTTCGTAAAAAGCGGCGGTAAGTTCGTCTTCGCACCCGCTGAAAAATTTATAGCCCGCAAGCTTGCGCATAAAAAGTATTTTGCCGCGGTTGACGGCGGCTATAGCTTCCGCCTCTTGCAAAGTTTCAACGCGGGCATCCGTAACAACGCGCACGGCAAGGCCAAGGTTTTCCACGGGATTATCGGCGCAGGAGAGGCGTTTTAATACCGCTTCAAGCGTATCTGCCGCGTCTTGCGCGGATTTAAGTTTTAAATATTTAAAAGCTATTGTTTGCAAATCATCTTGCAAAAGACGATAGGGCATAACCTTATCAAGGTTGGTAATTTCCAAAGCGTCTTCTTTAGTGATTTCGTACAAAAGAACTTTGCAGGCCAGAGCGGCGTTTAAAGAGGGATTATCGTTTGCCGCGCCCAAATCTTTAAGCAAGACTTCAAATAAAGGTTGGAAGGATGACGCGCCGCAAAAACAGTATGTTTCGCACAAGTCTAAATATAAAGAGGAAGATATTTTTTTATTTTTTAACAGTGCGGCAAGATATTCTTTATTTTCTTCTCTTACGGCGGCGGCAGAGGTTTCCCTCTTTTGCGCGTCGCCGATAAGTTTATCTATTATTTTTGAAAATTCGGGATTAGGTTCTTGCGCCTGCGGGTCAAAAGAATCGGAAAGATTTTCGTACTCGTTTATAAAAAGTTTATCGCAGGATAAAGAAGCGTAATGATTTAAAAGAAGGTTTAAAAATTGCGCGTCTAATGTTAGCACGGAAGCGATTTCCGCCAAAGCTTTTTGCGATTTTAAAACTTCCACCTTGCGTTTTGCCGCAGAGGGCGACTGCCGCAAAAGGATAATTTGTATTACAAGGTCGTCCGCATTTAAGTCCTGCGGGATTTGTAAATCTTTTTTATATTCATTTACTAAATCTATTAAATCCTGCTCGGTACGTCCGTTATTTTTATATTCCAACAGTTGCAGCATATATTCGGAAGCGCGCGGCAAAACGCCCGCAAGCGTGGGTGCAATAGTCTGTGTTTGAGTCTGCTGCTGATCGGTGTCTGTTTGAACCATATAAAAAGACTAGCAAAATTTTGATAAAAAATTAAGACTTTCTTGCATTTCGCTTTTAAAATCTTCCTGCTTTATGTATGGAAGGTTGGCTTTTATGTTTTGCGCGCAGCACGCTATGGAGGCTTTTAAGAGTATCTTTGCGCAGTCAATATCGGACATAATTACCTTTGCTATTTTACTTTCAAAAGAATTTATTTTTTCAAGCACTTGCATTGCGCTTTTGGCGGTATCAAGCGGAACTTGAGAGGATAATTTTAAAGCGCGGTTTAAATCCCCCTCTCTTTCTTTACTGCCTGCGGGAAGCTTTTTGGCGCGCACGACGTCTTCGTAAGCTTTCGCGTCGGACTGGGCCGCGGCTTTAAGCGCGTCCCTTAATACTATAAGTTCGTCTAAATGTTTATTTAAAACTTTTTTATCGTCTTCGCTCGTCGCCTTCATTTTTATGGTTATGGAAACGGACATCATAGCAAGAGCGCAGCCCGTGGCCGCAGTTACGGCCGCCGCCGCTCCGCCGCCGGGGGCGGGAGTGGAGGAAGATACCGCGTCAATAAAACTTTCCGCGCCGTTTTGCCAGTTTATGTTAATCATATTTTGCCTGATTCTAAGTCTGAATATTTTTTTATTTTAAACATTTTAAGTCTTTGTTCGTCAATCCCCGTGCGGCTGAAGAAAACGTGTTCTATCGCGCTGGCAGGCATAATGTAAGAACCTTTTTCTACGCCTTTAGGGTCCTGCGCGAGGCCCAGCCATACGGAAAGCAAAACAATATCGGTGAAATCTTTACATTCAAGTTCTGCCGCGGCTCTTAAAATTCTTTCTTTATCGCCAAGTTCGGCTTCCGTTACAATGGCATTATGGTAACCGTTTTCTTTGGCGGCAATAATATCGTGGTGGGTATCGCCGATGACATAAACATCGTCGGCCTTAAAGGTGGTTTTAAAAACCTTTTCCGCATTTTTTACCGCGTTCTGCAGGATTATATGCCTTTCCGTGCTGCTCCAGCCAAAACCGCCGGTAACAAAAACTTTGTCCAAACCTGAGGGAGCAAGTTTTATTTTTGCGGCTTCTTCCACATTGCCCGTGCCTAAAGCTAATTTAACGTCGGAATGCTTTTGAAGTTCTTTTAAAAAGGAGGCAAGGCCCGTAAGTACTTTATATTTTTTATTTTTTACCTGCGCGGCAACTTCCGCAGAGAGAAGCTTTACATATTCTTCTTTAATCGCTTCAAGGTCTTTTGCGGTGGCTTTTTTGTTTAAAGCGGACTGATACATATACGCAAAATTATGTTTATCTGATTTACCCGCGACGGCGGAAAGTTCCGGCTCGGGCGGCATTTTGCCGTATAAATTTTTAATGGCCTGTTTGGCGGACTGTATGCCGCTTACGCCTGTGTTTAAGAGTGTTCCGTCGATATCGAATAATACTAATTTCATTTTTCTGAGTTTCCTTTTTTTATGATATTGGTAACTAAATACGCGCCCAGCAATGCAAGCACAAGCCCCGTTATTTGATAGGAGTGAATTTTATCAAGCCCTATCATAACGGAAAAAATGTAGGTGAACACGGGGTAAGAAAGTATTACCGCGGTGGCTTTGGAAAGGTCCATATTCCTTATAGCCATATACCAAGTTGTATTGCCGATAACATAGTTGATTAAACCTAAATATAATATTATGGCAAATGTTCCCCAATTTGCGTGGAAGATAAATTGCTCGCCCGAGAAATATAATACGGCGGCTATGGGCAAGCTCCAGCAAAAGCCGAAAAACGCGCGGCCGAAAGCTAAAAACTGCGGCGTTAAATTGGCGGGAAGTTTTTTGGCGGCGATATGCGAAACCTGAAACATCCACACGGTGCAGATTACTATAAGGTCGCCTTTCCAGCGCATGGAAAAACTTTCGTTAAGTAAAATTATAATAACGCCCGCAATAACCATTGCCGTGCCTGCAAGTTGTTTGCCCGTCGGGCGTTCTTTTAAAAACACCCAGGTAAGCACGAGGGAATATATAACTTCAACCTGATTTAAAATTGCCGAGTTAGACGGCGTTGTATACTTTAATGCCGTAAGAATAAGCAAAAACGGCATTGCCGTACCAAAAAAACCGACTATGGCAAATTGCGTTAAAATATTCTTTTTAAAGAATACGGGAAACAAATTTTGTTTTATCATCATCGGAGTATAAAACGAAACCGCCAAACCCGTACCGAAAAGCAACAAGATAGAGGGAGAAATGCCCCCTACCGCAAGCTTACCCACAATGGGATAAAAAGCCGTAATAAATAAAGAAGTCCACAAAGCGCGGACCGGTGAAAGTGTTCTCATATTTAAAATTATACCAATTTTAGACGGTGTACCGTAAGAGGTAATTTGCCCGTGCGCGGATATATATTAAAGCAATAAAAAACCCCGTTAAAAACGGGGCGTGAAAATGGGCAAGGACTGGCAGATATCAATCGGGTATAGTATTTTCAAAGGCTAAAATGATTTCCGCTATTTCCGCCGCTGATTTTGCTTTTAAAATGCGGTCTTTTACCATTTTGTTAGACGATATGGAGGCAAGTTCCGCCAGTAATTTAAGCTGGGTTGCAGGCTCTTTAAACGGCGTTAAAATTAAAAAGATAAGCTTTACTGGGCCGCCGCAGTCGGGGCCGAAGTTAATGCCTTTTTTGGATATGGCTATCGCTACCATTGATGTATCCAGCGTTGGCACTCTGGCATGAGGGAAGGCCACGCCCTTTGTTAAAGCGCAGGACATAAGCTTTTCTCTGTTAATTATAAATTCTTGCGCCTGAGTTTTAGAAAATATCGGGCGTTCTTTATGTACAGCGTCTAAGATTTCGTCAAAAGCGGCAAATTTTTCCGTTGCTTTTAAATTTATTATTGTAGCCGCGGGCATAAAAAATCTGCTAAGGCGGGTAGTGTTGGGCTTTTCGTATTCGTCGCGGATTTCCCCCACCAACTCTTCCAACACATCTTCCAGCGTTAACAGGCCGACAACTTGGTTTTTATCGTTACGCACAAGCGCCTGATGCGCTCTGCTTGCCTGAAATTCGCGCAAGGCGGCTTCCACGGGTGTCTTTTCGTCCAAGTTTATCATGTGATAGGTATATTTTTCTTCTATCGGCTGGTCCGCGTGGGCGCTTAAAGCGTCTAAGGACATTTCTTTAATAAGCACATATTCCGTAGCGTCGTCTACGCTGTCTTGATACAAAGGGTAGCGGGAAAATTTGCGGTCTTTTATTATGGCAAAGTTTTCCGCCCAGGTATTGGATTTTTTAAGCGCGGATATTTTTTCGCGCGGGGTCATAATTTCTTTTACAAGGACGCGTTCAAAATCAAAAAGGTTTTCAAACATCATTAAACGTCTTAGGGAGAATTTGCCCCCCTCTTGCGATTTGGAAAACATCATTCTTAACTCTTCCAACGATATAGGCGCTTCTTCCGCCTGCGGGTTAATGCCGAAAAGTTCTAAAGTTTTATATGCAACGCTTACTAACATCTGACGGAAAAACTTTGTTGCCAAGTGGAAGTAGTGCAACGGTATTATGACGGTGTTTAATGTTTTTTCCGGGAATTTAATGGAAAATAATTTAGGCACTTGCTCGCC
>JAEXBW010000049.1 GCA_023393825.1 Elusimicrobiota bacterium
TTATATTTATATACAAATAATAATCAAATTATGTTATTTTGTCAAGAGAGGTATTTAAAAAATGGCAAATAAAAGTTCACCCGAGGGCCTTAAATTAGTAAAATAAAAATATTATGGAGTTTATATTATATTTGCCAATATTGTTTTTTTCTGTAATCCTGCATGAATTTGCCCACGGATATACAGCCTATATGCACGGGGATGATACAGCCTATATTATGGGAAGGCTAACCTTCAATCCGCTGGCGCATGTGGATATGTTCGGCACAATAATTTTGCCTGCCGTCTGCTACTTTACCCACATACCGATGTTTGGTTGGGCTCGGCCCGTACCCGTTAACTTTTATCGCCTCAGAAACCCCAAAAAAGATATGGCCAAAGTAGCTTTGGCCGGGCCTTTATCAAATTTACTTTTAGTGCTTATAACCGCGGTTGCCTTAAAAGCATTTGTCGCGGCAGGTTCGGACAGCGGCATAATAGTTTCCATTTTTGTTTACTCTGTTATGATAAACCTGCTTTTAGCGATTTTTAATTTAATACCGATACCGCCCTTAGACGGCAGCCGTATTGTAGCGGGCTTATTGCCCGACCGCCTTGCCAATAAATATATGAACTTGGAAAGGTACGGAATGTTTATAGTGTTTGCGCTTGTGCTTACGGGCGCGTTCAGCTATATAATAGTGCCTTTGTTTAAGATGGCTTTATCTTTGGTATTTTCTTTTATCGGAGTAGGTTATGGACAATTTTAATAATGTAGTAGTTTCGGGCATGCGTCCCACGGGCCGCCTGCATTTGGGCAATTATTTTGGCGCGTTAAAAAACTTTGTTGATTTGCAAAACACGCACAAATGCTTCTTTTTTGTGGCGGATATACATTCCCTCACCACGGCTTATGACAGCACGGAAAACCTTGCGGAAAACAGCCGCCAGATGCTTATAGACTGGCTTGCCGCGGGCTTGGACCCCAAAAAATGCACTATTTTCGTGCAGTCCCACGTGCCGCAGATAAGCGAACTTAATACTCTTTTAGGTATGGTAACGCCGCTTGGCTGGTTGATGAGAAACCCGACATATAAAGAGCAGCTTAACGAACTTTTTAAAAAGAAATACGCAGGGCAGGCAGAAGGTTTAGCCGCGTCGGAAAAGATGTCTATGTTAAGCGAAAAGGAACTTTCGGAAATGTCCTCCTTCGGTTTCTTGGGCTACCCCGTGCTTATGGCTACTGATATTCTTATCCACAAAGCGCAGTATGTCCCCGTTGGGCAAGACCAAATAGCTCATTTAGAAATCGCCCGCGACATAGCCAGAAGATTTGCCGATATTTATAAAAGCGACGCGCTTGTGGAGCCTAAACCTTTGCTTACCAGCGTGCCTAAGGTTTTGGGTTTAGACGGCAGAAAAATGTCTAAATCTTACGGCAATACCATAGAGCTGGGCGAAGATGTTGAAAGCGTCCGCAAAAAAATTATGGCTATGTTTACCGACCCTAATAAAAAACGCGCTACCGACCCAGGTAATCCCGACGGTTGCAGCGTATTCGCTTTCCACAAAATTTATAATCCCGAACACGCAAAGCGTGCGGACGAATGCCGCGCGGGCGCGCTGGGTTGCGTGGCGTGCAAAAAGCATTTATTTGAACTTATGGAAGGCAGCCTTAAGGAATTTAACGAAAGGCGCGCGTATTATGCTGCCAACACGCAGGTGTTGCAGGATATAGTGCATAGCGGCGCGCAGGCAGCCTCGAAGAGCGCGCAAAAAACTTTAGACGAAGTTAAAAAAGCGATGAACCTTTTATGATAACCGAAAGTATCAAGATACAATTAGATGTATTTGAAGGTCCTATGGACCTTTTGCTGCATCTTATTAAAAAAGATAATTTGGATATTTACGATATTAATATTTCGGAAATTACGTCCCAGTATCTTGAGTATCTTGATATTATGAAGCAGCTTAATTTGGAAGTGGCGGGCGAGTTTTTGGTGCTTGCATCCACGCTTATGCAGATAAAAGCGCGCCAGCTTTTGCCGTCGCAGGTTCCTTCAAGCGAGGATGACGGCCCAGACCCTGCAAAGGAGCTGATAGAAAAGCTGGTGGAGTATCAAAAATTTAAAGAGGCGTCTAAATTTCTTGAAAATAATTTTGAGAAATTTAAAGATAACTTTTACAAAAGCGCGCCTGTTTTTGACTCGGGCGAAAAAGTGCTTAACCTTCAAATTTTTGAACTTCTTGCCGCCGTGCGCCGCGCGTTTGACCAGTTGGAAGAACGCCAGCACGCCGACCTTCTTAAAATGGAAGAATTTCCTATAGATAAGAAGATAGAAAAAGTGTTAAACCTTTTGGCGGACAGACAATGGCTTTTACTTGATGATATTTTTACGGGCGAAACAAAAAAGCGCGGCATAATAACTTGTTTTATGGCTGTGCTTGAGCTGCTTAAGATAGGCAAAGTGCTTGCCCGTCAGGATAAGCAGGAAGGCGAAATCCGCCTGTACTTAAACCCCGATAAGATTAACGAAGATTACCATAAACTTATGGCGCAGGAAGAAGAAGCATTACCCAAGGAGCAGCAAGATGGAAAATAACACCGTTTCCGATGTTCTTACCGAGCAGCAGCCACAGGAACAGCAGCCGCAGCAAACGGCGGCGCAGACAAATCCCGCCGAGGAACTGCTTGTAAAAGAAGATTATAAAAGGATTATAGAAAACCTGCTTTTTATAACGGACAGACCTTTAAGCGCGGCAAAAATTTCCCAAGTGGCGGAGGTTAATAATATCCAGCTTACGCGCGATATTATAGGCCAGCTTCAGCAGGAATACGCGGATACCGCGCGCGCCATACAAATTGTGGAACTGGGCGGCGGATTTCAGATGGCTACAAAGCCCGAATACGGCCGCTGGGTGCGTAAATTATTTAACGAAAAGATGACGGCAAAACTTTCCCCCGCGGCATTGGAAACCTTGGCAATCATCGCCTATAAACAACCCGTTACCAGAGCGGAGATAGAAGCTATCCGCGGCGTGGATATTGTTGCCCCGCTGGAAAAAATTATGGAACGCGGGCTTGTAAAAATAGTCGGCAAAAAAGATACCCCGGGACGTCCTTTGGTTTACGGCACGACGGAAGAATTTTTAAGGCTTTTCGGTTTAAATAAAATATCCGAACTACCCGAAATTAAAACATTTTCAAATAAAGGCCCCAAAGAAATACAGGGGGATTTACCTTTCAGCGAGGCTTTGCCCGATATAAAAGATACTATTTTGCCTTTAAACGAAGGCGATGAAGATGAATACCTCTTCAGCCCGCAGCAGGAAATCTTTACCAAGGCGCCTTCCGCCGATAATGACGAGGATTCCTCCCCGTCCGCGCATCAGGTAAACAATACGGCGGAGCCGACGGCGCAGGAAGAAGAAAGTAATAAAGATAAAGATGCCGCGCCCGCGCCTCACAATGATAAAAAAGAAGACGAAGGTATGGAAGTTATCCCCGGCGGTATGCAGGTAGAAAACCTTAAGGATTTAAACTCCTGAGCGGAAATTTAAGGAGAAAGAGAATATGAATATAGTCTTAGCATCAAGCGAAGCTTTTCCCTTTTGTAAAACAGGCGGTTTGGCCGATGTCGTCGGCGCGCTTACGCAGGATTTTGCCCGCGTTCGCGGTTCTAAGGTTGTGCTTTTTCTGCCGCATTACAGAAGTATAAAAAATGCCTCTTCCCTTAAAACCGTTCCCGGTACTTTCTTTATTCCCATCGGCGCGCGCCTTGAGCCTGCAAAAATTTCTTACCTTAAATGGGGTAATGCTTTGGTGTTTTTTATACAATCGGCAAAGTATTTTGACAGGAACGAACTTTACTTTACCAAATCGGGCGATTATAAAGATAATGATGAACGTTTTATATTCTTTTCCCGCGCCGTGTTGGAAGCCTGCAAATTTATCGGCTTCCGCCCCGATATTATCCACGCGCACGACTGGCAGGCGGGCCTTATCCCCGCATACTTAAACACCGTCTATAAATCCGACGCTTTCTTTACCCGCACGCGCAGTATGTTTACCATACATAATATTGCCTATCAGGGTTATTTTAAAAGGGAAACATTTGAAAAGGCAGGCTTTTTTGACGCTGATTTTACTTATGATAAATTTGAATACTGGGGCGGCATAAGCTATCTTAAAAGCGGCATAGTATTTGCCGACAAGGTTAATACCGTCAGCCCCACCTACGCAAACGAACTTTTAAGCGGCACAAACAGCTTTGGGCTGGAAGGCGTGCTAAAAAATAAAGGTAAAGATTTTTCTGGCATAATCAACGGCATTGATAATGAAGTCTGGGACTGCCAAACAGATACCCTTATCCCTATGGGCTACGACGAAGAAAGCCTTAAAGGTAAAACTACATGCAAACTTGCTTTGCAAAAAGAACTTGGCTTTGAAGAAAACGAAAATATGCCGCTTATCGGTATGGTAAGCCGCCTTGCGCACCAAAAAGGCGTGGACCTTGTTGCCGATATCATTCCGCAATTTGCGGGCAAAGCGCAGTTTGTTATAGAAGGCAAGGGGGAACATAAGGCGGAAGAAATTTTTGAACGCTTGGCTTATATGTATCCTAAAACAATAGCTTTTAAACCCGTTGTTGACGAAACTCTGGCGCATAAAATTTACGCCGCAAGCGATATGTTTTTAATGCCGTCAAGGTTTGAGCCTTGCGGCCTTAGCCAGATGATAGCCATGCGCTACGGAAGTTTGCCGATAGTATCAAGAGTCGGCGGGCTTATAGACACTGTGGACGGGTATGATGCTAATCCAGCCGCGCAATCTACAGGATTTTTTATAAACACGCTTGACGATAACGGCATTGCCAAAGCAATAAACGAAGCTTTATACGTTTATTCCAAAAAAGAAACATTAAAACAAATGCGTGCGGCGGCGATGACAAAGGATTTTTCTTGGGAAAATTCCTCAAATAAATACCTTAAATGCTTTAGCGAAATAATTAAAAGGGGTTCAAAATGGTAAAGAAATTTGCTGCCTTATTGGCGGTGTTTTTGTTTATCTCTGCGGCGGCTTTTGCGCAGAGCAAAAAGAATGTTATTTTCTTGATAGCGGACGGCACAGGCCCCACAAATATGTCCCTTTTAATGCAATATGCTCGTTATGCGCCAAACGGGCCTTATAAGGGCAAACTTTCCAATTTGGAAACGGTTTTAAACGACGGCAGCTTTGGTATTGTGTTTAATACTCCCGTTGAAACTTTAGCTACAGATTCTGCCGCTTCAGGTACGCAACTTTCAATAGGAGTTACAACCACCCCAGGGGCAGTAGGCGTCGGCCCCGACGGCACACCTGCGGAAACTTTGCTTGAAAAAGCGCAAAAACTTGGTATGTCCACAGGGCTGATAACCGATGTTTTTGTTATAGACGCAACCCCCGTTGTTTTTGCGGCGCATCAAAAAAGCAGAAGGTCTTACGACGAACTTTCAAAAGAATTTGTAACAACAAGGCCCGATGTCGTGCTGGGCGGCGGGCTGGATTATTTTATTTCCGACACTTTTGTAAAAGACCCTAAATATTCAAAATTTATTAAACAGATTTCTTATGCTTCCGCGCTTTCCCCCAAGCTTGCAAACAACGAAGTCTTTGATAAAATTGTAGAAAGCGGCTACACCGTGGCCTTAAATAAAAAAGATATGTTGGCGGCAAAAGGCGACAGGTTGTTTGGTCTTTTCGCGCCCGTCTATTTGCCTTTTAATATAGATGCCGACGGCAGCGAGCCTACCTTAAAAGAAATGACGCAAAAAGCTTTGGATATTTTATCCAAGAATGATAAGGGCTTCTTTCTTATGGTGGAATCGGGCGCGGCCGACTGGGTTGCCCATAATAACGACCAAGGCGGCGTGCTTAAAGAACTTTTAGAGATGGACGAAACGCTTGGCCTTATCAAAGATTTTATAGCCAAAAACCCAAACACCCTGCTTATCGTAACGGCGGACCACGATACGGGCGGCTTCAACTTTAACTATCGCAAAGTAAAAGGGCAGGAGTACGAAGAAAAGTCAGCCGCAGGCTATCCTTTATACGATAAAACCGATTATGCCGCAAAGGGCAATTTGGATATTATCGCCGCGCAAAATAAAAGCACGGACAAGATAAAAAAAGAATACGAGGCTCTTTCAAAGAAAGGCCTTACTCCTAAAGAAACGCAAAAGTTTATAAAGGAAACCATGGCATATACTTTGCCCATAGAATATTTTGAGAAGGAAAAAGACATAGATAATATTTTAAAGGAAATTAACACAAGGCTTGGCATAGTGTGGGGGACGGGAAACCACACCGCAAGCCCCGTGCTTATTACATTTTACGGCGCGAACCAAGGCATTAAAGGCGGCGTAATGCACAGCACGGAAGTTAATAAAAGAATAGCGGACTTTTTATATGGAAAATAACAGTTACTCTAATATCGTATTTCGCGGATACAGAAGGGTCTTCTTTCTGATATTTGCTTTAGCTATGCTTATGCAGGCGGCTGCGTTTATGCAAAACAGAATTTCGGGCGCACTTAAACTTGTAAATGACGATTTTAAAATTGTCCTTGCCTTAAATAATGCCAACACGCAGCAGGCAAAGGATTTTCACGTTTTCTTAGACGGGCTTGAAGGCGTTACTTCCGTTTCGGTCATAGAGCCTGATACCGTATTGGCGGCTTTAAATAACAGCAATAATTCTATGTCCGCGCAGGCCGTTAATGCGGATTTTTTGCCCGCCTTTTTTGAGGTTAAGGTAGCGCAAGATGTTTTGCTTAACCCTAAGGCTTGGGTGCAGGAAAATATTACGGCTGCGGGCAAAGACGCCAATGTGTATTATAAAGAGGACCAAGCCTCTCTTGCCCTTTACATAAACGCGGTAAATAAATTTGCGCTTATAGCTTTGCTCTGCGCGGCGTTTTTACTGCTCGCTTTCGGTTTTTTTGTGGAGGCTTATTACACAAAAATATCCTCCCTTTCGGAAAGATTCGGCGGCTTATTTTCCGCTTTTGTTGCTTATGGTTTAAGCGCGGGCGCGGCTTTTGCTTTGGCCTATCCCGTCAATGCCATCAACCCCGATTTTAAATATTGTCTTTTTAACTGGACGCAGCTTGCCCTTGCCTTACTGTGCTTAAGCTGCGGATGGACACTTGCTAAATGGAAAAAGTTTTAATATTTTTTATTTCTTTCCTTTTTATTTTCTCAGGCCCGCTTTGCGCCGCCTCTAAGCAGGAGCTTGCCGATTTGCAGCGTAAAGCCAAAGAGAAAGAAGAGGAACTTAAAAAATACCGCCAGCAGGAAAACCTTATAGCAAAAGAAATTCAGAACCTTACCAAAAAAGAACAGCAGACGGAAAAGTTAAGCATAAAACTCGTCGGCGATATTGAAGTTATACAAAGCCAGCGCAGTAAAACAATAGAGCATAAAACTTTGTTGGAAGAAAATTTGCCTATGTGGCAAAGCGTTGTGCGCGGGGAACTTTCGGGCTATGTTATACAAAATGCCTTAAAGTCTAAATATTATGACTCTGAAGAAGAAAAGAATTTAGCCATTTTTTCCTCCGCTTTGCAAAATCATCTTATGTTTGTGCAAAAATTAAAATCAGAAACAAAAGAAACCTCCCAAAAAATAGAATCTTTTAAAGAAAAGAGCAAAGAGCTTGAGGCGAAAAAGGAAAAGCTTGAAACGCAAAAAGAAGTTATAAAAGACACCTATAAAAAGAAGCAGGAAGATTTAGAAAACACCCACCGCCGCTACGAGCAGCTGCAAAACGAAATTAAGGAGCTTAAAGCCTCCGCCGAGCAGCTGGAGAAAATCTTAAAAGAAGCGGAACGCCAACGCGCCGCCGCCGCCAAAAAAGCAGGGACAAAAGTTTCCGCCGCTACGCTTAATATAAACAAAAACTCCCTTCCTTGGCCCGTTAGTGGTAAAATAATAAGTAAGTTTGGTAAAGAATATCAGCATGAACTTAAAACATGGATATTCAGAGACGGCATCAAAATATCCGCGCGCGTTAACGAGCCTGTTTTAAGCGTGGATGAAGGTACGGTAATTTTTGCGGGGGAATTCCGCTCTTACGGCAATGTGGTTATTTTGGACCATAAAGGCGGATTCTTTACGATATACGGCTTTTTAAGTGAAATCCGCGTCCGCCGCACGCAGCTCCTGCACAAAGGGCAGATATTAGGCACGGCGGGCAAAGATACGCAAGGTTCGGGTATGGGCAGCGGCGCAGATGCGGTTTATTTCGAAATCCGCGTCGGCACAACCGCCATAGACCCTGAGGATTGGCTTACAGCTAAGTAAAGGAAAATAAATATGAAAAAGAAAGTTAATAAATATGTAGTTTTTGCGATAGCCGCTTTTTTTGTGGGCAGCCTTTTCCCCTTTGCCTATTCGGGCGTGGACAACGGATTAGACCAGCTTAAAATACTTGTAGACGTAATGAGTAAAATACAAGATAGCTATGTGGAAGAAACCAAACCTAAAGATTTAATAACTGGCGCGCTTTACGGTATGGTAAGCCGCTTGGACCAGTTTTCGGAATTTATCAGCGCGGAAGATATGAAGAAGATGCGCGAAGAAACTAAAGGGGAATTTGGCGGCGTAGGCCTGCGTCTTAATACCCCCAAAGACGGCGTGCTTTTGGTTGTAACGCCGATGATTAACACCCCCGCTTATAAAGCAGGCGTGGAACCAGGCGATAAAATTATAAAGATAGAAGATAAACTTGTGGCTAATCTTAAAAGCGACGAGGCTGTTACAATGCTGCGCGGTATTGTAGGCACAAAAGTTAAGATTGAAGTGGAAAGAAAAGACGCCAAAACAGGTAAAGTTTCAAATAAAAAATTTACTTTAAAAAGAGAAACAATAGTGCCTGAAGTCATCTTCTCCAGAATGATAAACAAGGAAATCGGTTATATTTATGTTGCGGATTTCTCGGGCCATACCAATGCTGATTTTGAGGCTGCTTTAAAAACGCTTACCGATAAAGGTATGAAGTCCCTCGTCATAGACTTACGCTTTAACCCCGGCGGTCTTTTGGATAGCGCCGTTGATATGATGAAGATGTTTGTGGGCGAAAATAAACTTATAGTTTACACCAAGGGCAGAAAGAAAGAATTCTTCCAAGAATACAAGAGCGGCGCCAAGGCCAAGTATGAAAACTTGCCCGTCGCCGTACTTGTTAACGAAGGTTCCGCCAGCGGCAGCGAAATTGTGGCAGGCGCATTTCAAGATTATAAACGCGCGGTTCTTTTGGGTACAAGAAGTTTCGGCAAAGGCAGCGTGCAGCAGGTTATTATGCTGCCAGACGGCTCGGGCCTTAGAATTACCGTGGCAAAATATTACACCCCGCTCGGGCGTATGATACATAAAGATTTTAAAGTTCCTCCGCCAAACACCACAGGCGGCATTATGCCTGATGTTGAGGTTCCTTTTGATATAAACTTAGCGCAAAGGGCTGTTTATTATACAACCAATTTTATTTATTCTCCCTCGGCAAAAACAGCCAAGCCCGAGATATCCGATAAAATTGAAGACCCTGTTTTAGATAAAGCCGTTGAGGTTTTAAGCGGCAAACAGGCGGCAACTCCCGCCGTTGCGGCGGAGCAAAAAACAGCCGCTTAAGAGGTAAACTTAAAGTGAAAGATTTTTATATTTTAGGCATAGAAAGCACCTGCGATGAAACTTCCGCCGCGCTTCTTAAAAACGGCAAGGAAGTTGTAAGCAATGTAATTTACAGCCAGATAGACATACACAAAAAATATGCGGGCGTAGTGCCTGAGCTTGCAAGCCGCGCGCACGCGGCAAAAATAGCGGACGTAATAAAGGCCGCCTTGGGCGAAGTAAAACCGAATCTTATAGCCGTTGCCAACGGCCCTGGGTTACCGGGCGGGCTTTTGGTGGGCCGCGTTGCGGCGGAAACTTTGGCGGAAGTTTTGGAGGTTCCTGTCGTCGGCGTTAACCATCTGGAAGGCCACCTTTACGCGTGTGAACTTACCGGTACTCCCGAGTCAGCCCCCCTTGAATTTCCTCTCATTTCCCTTATAGTATCAGGAGGGCATACCGAGTTGTGGCTGGTTAAAAATTACGGCGAATATAAAATGCTTGGCAAGACGCGCGACGACGCGGCTGGCGAAGCTTTTGATAAAGTTGCAAAACTTTTGGGTTTGGGTTATCCCGGCGGGCCTGAAGTTTCCAAACAGGCTTTAAACGGAAATCCGCAGGCAATAAAATTCCCGCGCCCGTTAATGCCGGGGACATTTGAATTTTCTTTCAGCGGTATTAAAACCGCGGTAAGTTATTATTTAAGAGATAATAAAAATATAAGCATACCCGATATTTGCGCGGGCTTTCAGGAAGCGGTTGTAGATACTTTAGTAAAAAAGACGGTGGACGCCGCCAAAAAGTTTAAAGTCAAAAATATAGCGGTTGGCGGCGGAGTGGCGGCAAACGGACTGCTTAGAGATAAAATGGTTGCCGCTGCGCAGAAACAGGGGATTAACGCCAGGTTTGTTTTAAGGTCTTTGTCGTCGGATAATGCGGCTATGATAGCGCTTTGCGCGCACAAAAAACTTTCTTTTAAAAAGGAAGCGCAAAGGAGCATAGCCATAAATCCCAATATGGTTCTGAGGAGCTGGTCTAAAAAATGATCTTGTGGATGATGCCTGATAATGCAACGCATACTCAGGCGGTGATGGAAAGTTTTCTTGAGGCTTTTAAAAGTGAAAACCCGGGTATTGAGGTTAAAATAAAAATAATTAACCGTCGAACCTTGTGGGCAAGAATTTTTACATTAAAACACGAAATCGGCCACGAAGATTACCCCGACCTCGTCGCAATTCCACATTACTGGACGGCTTTGCTTAACAAAGCCAATATGATTTTAAACCTTACCGAACTTGATAAAACCCTGCGCGTTGATAACTGCCTTGACCCTTTAAAACCGCATTGCTACAAAAAAGACAGCGTTGATATTTACTCCTACCCGTGGTGGATGGATATTACCGCGCTGCACTATCGCAACGACCATTTAAAACTTATTTCCGACGATCCCGCTAAACTGCTTTCCACGTGGGGCGGCCTTTTGCAGGCCTGCGGCGAACTTAAAAAATATTTTGAAGGGGCCGAGGGCTATATGCCCATGCAAAACAGCGACTGGCGCGGCTCGCTTTCCCACCGTTCCGTTTTGCCGTGTTTGTGGGGCAGGGGCGCGGATTTGTTTAATATTAAAGACGGCAGCTGCGGTTTTGGCACAAAAGAATTTGAAGAAGGTATGTCCGATTTTATTAATCTTGCCGCAAAAGAATATATGCCGATACTTACGGAAAGAAGCTCCATCGGCAATATTTCCGCAGGTAAATCCAGCCTTATAATTACGCGTAAGCAGGGTATATCCATTTTTGAGGGCCGCCATAAAGACTTTGACGTAAAAACCCTTCCCGTGCCTAAAACGGGCGCAAATTATATCAACTACTTAAGCGGCGTTAACTTTGTTATTCCGCGCGGCAGCGACAGCCCCGAACACGCTTTAACACTTTTAAAATGGATTACCCGCCCGGAAAAGCAACTTGAATACGCCTCTAAGACGGAAGTCTTTCCCGCGTCGGAATCAGGCTTTGAAAAGTTTTTACTTTCCTCCCCGCAGCGTTTGCAAAACTATACAAATATTATTGCGGGCGCGCGCACATTGCCCAATCACATAGCTACGGGTACCATAATGGAAGTTATGTCTAATGTTATGTCCGCCGTGGCAAGCAGCATAATAATGCACAAATACGGGCCTGAAACTTTACAAGAGCAGCTTAAAAAAGCCAAGGAAGAGGTTGAGGGTATCTTAAGCCTCTATAACGAATAATTTATGCAAACAAAACGCACTAATTTATTTTACGACTTTTATCAAAGCCTCTCGGATAGGTACTTTAGCATTGACAGCCTGTTGCGCAAAGCCTTGCCTATGATGGCCGATTACCTTGATGCGGACAGGCTTTTCTTTTTTGATTGGGTGGACGAAAAATCCATAATCTCCCAGCGCACAATGTGTAAAGACGGCGTGTGTTATTACTTGCAGGAAGACGTATTTGTGGATAAAGACTCGCCCGAGATTATAAAGTTTTTGCAGGACGGCGTTATAGATTCTCCCGCGCTGGATTATCCCGCTATATACGGCCTTATAAAGTGGAGAACTCCTTTAGACAGTTTAAAATCATTAAAAAGCGGCACCATTTCGCGCAGCCAGTACGGTGTGTTAAGGGTGGAAAGGCTTAAACAAAACAAACCGTTTACGCCCGAAGACCGGGAAATTTTAAGAGGCTTATGCCGCGAACTTTCCGTAAAAATAAATATGACGGAAGTTGATTATTATAACACGGCCCAGTTGCGCCGCGCGCAGGCTTTAAACGAACTGGCGCGCGTATTTGCCACTTCTATCCGTCTAAGCGACAGCCTTAGCGAAATTGTGCGCAATATACAAAAAACCTTCCATTTTGACAGAACTTCCTTATATCTTACCGACCCTAAAACAGGTAAACTTGACGAGGCTTACAGCGCAGATATTTCCGGCGAAGTAAAAACCATAGACTCCGCCGCCGACATACACAGAAAGTTTATTGTTGACTGTCAGGATGACGTGAATTCCTGCCCGCTTATCGCCCGCTCGGACATAGTTTTAACCCTGCCGCTTGTGCTGCAAAATAAAAACTTGGGCTGGCTTGTGTTTGATAATATGCTTTCGCGCGTGTCTATATCGGAAGAAGATATTTTATCTTTAAAACAATTTTCCACGCAGGTCGCGCTTGCCATAGATAATGCCAGACTGTTTGAAAAGGTGCAGGAACTCTCTAACTACGACGAGCTTACAAAGCTTTGCCTTAGGAGATTTTTTAACGAAAACTTAGCGCAGGAAATTTACCGCTCCAAACGTTTCAATTTAACTTTCTCGTTGATACTTATGGACTTGGACCACTTTAAAAATATCAATGATACTTACGGCCATATTTTGGGTGACGAGGCCTTAAAAGCCGTAAGTGAAGTGATAAGAAACAGCCTGCGCCAAACAGATATTCCGTGCCGCTACGGCGGGGACGAAATTTTGATACTTTTGCCGCGTACGACGGGCGAAGAGGCAAAAAATATTGCCAAAAGACTTTCCGAAAGAGTGAGAAATATAGAACTCCCCAAACGCCTTACAAGAGGGGAAGAGATTAAACTTACCATCAGTCAGGGTATATCCGTTTATCCCTATGACAGCGAAGAACCCGCGGACCTTATCAACCGCGCCGACGAGGCCTTGTATCACGTTAAGGAAGGCGGCAGAGGCTTTTGGGAATTATACAGCGATGTAAAAGCTGCCGAAAATAAATAAAATATTCTAAAATTTATGTATAGAGATTAAAGGCGGTTATTTTTTATGATAAATGCTTTTGCTGTCGGTTTGGGCGGTTCTTTGGGCGCGATTTTAAGATACGGTGTGGGGGTTTTGTTTCAATCTTACTTTAGCCCGCATTCTTATTTTGCCACTTTTGCCGTTAACTTCTTGGGCTGTTTTTTGATAGGATTTCTTGCCGAGGTTGATTTTAAGACGGCGCTGTATGTTAAATACTTTCTTATAGCGGGCCTGTTGGGCGGGTTTACAACCTTTTCAGCCTTCGGATTGGAAAGCCTTGCAATGCTTAAAGCCGCCAGCCATTTAAAAGCTTTTTATTATGTTTCAGGCACAGTAATGCTTTGCTTGGCGTCCGTTTATTTAGGCGCGCTTACCTACAAACTTCTCAATTAAAAAAATTTATTTTGATGACGGAATATCGCCCGCAAGATTGTTTGCGGGTTTTTCCGTTTTTACTGGGGCTATGGGTGCGGAAGCAGCAACAGCGGGTGTTGCCGCCTGTATCGTTGCCGCAGGTTTAGCTGCGTCGGCTACAGGGGTTGTTTGTGCCGATTGAACGGATTTTACAGGTTGCGCGGCTGTTGTTGCCGACGGAGTTGCTTGCTGGATATTTGCGGCTTGTGCGGGCTGCGCTGCTTGCGGGAGGACTTCTTCAAGCGGTGCGGCGGCAGGTTGTGCGGGGGAAAGTATTTCCACCTCGCTTTCCTGTATTTGCGGATATGTTTGCTGTATAAGCGCCGTTATAGCATTATAGTTGTTGCGCGCTTTTATAAAATCATCTCTCTGCTCGGGCGTTGCGGAGGCTCTTAAAAGTTCTATTTCGTATTTATATTTAGCGGCGAGGTATGATTGCAAAAGCAAAGTTTTTTCTATATTTGTGTTTAGAGAAAACACATTTTCGTCGTCCTTAACTTCCTGCGGCAGAAGGGTGTTTAATTCTTTTAAATCAGCCATCGCGGCGGCGGTATCGGGCGAAGATTTAAGGTCAACGGCACTTTCAGGCTCTTTGAGGGAAACCAAAGCCGAAGTTTCCAGCTTTTTCTGCGGCATATAAATATTGCCGACAAGCGTTCCCGCCAAAAAAACCGCCATAACTATTATTATTCTAAAAAATGTCGCTAACATATACTCAAGTATATCAAATTAGAAGAAAATCAAAACCCGTTGCGTCTGCCTTGTTTATCTTCTTTTAAATTTGTTTTTGTTTTTAAAATTTTTATTGCCAAAACCCTGCTTTTTACCGTCGCCGTGCAGCTTTTTTGCCCAGCGCTTGGCAACTTCTTT
>JAEXBW010000089.1 GCA_023393825.1 Elusimicrobiota bacterium
CAAGTTCTTTATCTTCAAAAGAGATACTGCCCGTCATCTGGAGGGTTTTTGTTTCCAACATATCGTCGTAGCGTACGCCTACGCCGACATTTTTGGTAAGGTTAACTTTTGCGCCGACGGAAACATCGGCCTTATCAAACAGTCTGTTGTTTATAACACGGTTGCGGCCAAAGTCAGTCGCCTCGCCGTAAACTGCAAAATTTTTAACTATGTAATTGTCCGCTCTAAAGAAAGGTTTAACGGCAAGCACGCCGCCGCCAGCACCGCGAACAAGGCCCAAGCTTAAATCAGCCCAGTCGTTATACAGGCCTAAACGCGCATCAATCTGATTGGGCTTATTTCTAAAATCATCTTCATTTTTGGGCAAATTATCCCTGTTGCCCATGTCGGAAATACCTACCCTGTAATAAGAAAATCCGTTAGCAGGCAAAAACTTTATACCAAGGTCAGATTCCGTTATCCCGCCCTTCCCCTGATACCTTGCGTCGTATTCCCAGAACATTCTGAACTTTGCCATATTGCCTATAAACTTTTTGGCGTCTTCGCTTACCTGTTTGATATTAGATAAAGTCATTTTAGCGTCGTCTTTCATAGCGGGGTCGTCCATCAAAGCGGAAAGCAAACCGTCTTCATTATCAACCTTTGCTATGAGGTTTTTGGAAGCTTTTGTAAGCTCGCTCACGTCACTCATAGAAGAAGAAATATAAGGTTTTAAAGATACAACCAAATCGTTTAAATTGCCGGAAAGGCGTCTTAAATTATCCAAAGTTTCGGCCAAATCACGTCCGAACTGACCATTGCCGTTTATACTGGCGGTAAGGTTATTTACCGTCGTCATTGTTTGGGTTATCATATCGCTTACGGAAGGCAAACTTATCCCGTTAACAATATCCCCTTGCTGCAACACGCCGCTTTCAGGCGTGCCTTGGTCTATCTGCAAATAATTTGTGCCGATAAGGCTGGTGGCGGCTATGGTAAAACGGGAATCTTTATAAACAATAACATCTTTGTTTATTCTTACAACGGCAAGCACTTTGTCGCCGTTAATTTTAAGTTTTTTTACCTTGCCCACTTCCACTCCGTTAAGTCTTACGGCGGACTTGGCGGGCAGGCCAGAGACATTTTTAAAATAAACGTCAATATCGTACCCGCTTGAAACGGTAAAATTACCAAGCAGGTAAATGGAAAAGCCCAAAAGGGCTAAACCTAAAAATGTAAATAAACCTACCTTTGTTTCTGCAGTCATAATTTTATTATACCTTTTACCTTTAAATTTTTTACTAAACGGCTGCTGCCCCTGTTAAGAAAGTATATTCATCTGTATAGGGCCTTTACTGCTGCCTTCTATAAATTGTTTGGCGCACGGGTTAGAAGTCTTTTTAAACTCCGCAACAGGCGCGGCAAGTTCCACCTTGCCTTCGTAAAGCATCACAAGCGTGTCGGAAATTGCAAAGGCAGACTTCATATCGTGCGTAATAACCATAGACGTTACGCCAAGTTTATTTTTTAAATCTAAAATAAGCTCGTTGATTATCTGCGACATTATGGGGTCAAGGCCGCTGGTCGGCTCGTCGTATAAAATAACTTTAGGGTCTGTGGCAAGCACGCGCGCCAGAGAAACACGCTTCTTCATACCGCCGGAAAGTTCTGAAGGTTTTAAATTTTCAACATCTTTAAGGCCTACCAAAGCAAGTTTTTCTTTTGCTATTTTGGGGTAATCCGCCTTTGGAGTATCGGTTAAATATTTAAGACCGAATGTTACGTTTTCCCCCACGGTAAGAGAGTCAAACAAAGCGCCTTCTTGGAATAAGTATCCAAAGTTTCTTCTTAATTTAGCTAAAGCAAATTGGCTGTTGATATGGGTAATATCTTCCCCGTTAAAAATAATCTTTCCGCCTTCGGGTTCTATCAGACGGATAATACATTTGATAAGCGTGCTTTTGCCCGTGCCGCTGCCGCCGATAACGGTGGTAACTTCCCCCTCTTTAATGTTAAGGTTAACGCCGCGCAAAACTTTTTTGGGGCCGAAGGATTTTTGTAAATTTGTAATTTCTATCATAATTAAATCCCCACCGCGTTAAGTATGGCTGTTAAAAAGTAATCCAGCACCAAAATAAGAACCATGCTTGTTACCACGGCCTGCGTTGTGGCTTTACCCACGCCTTCCGCACCGCCGCGCGTATTTAAACCTTTATAGCAGCAAACCACGCCAACCATAAAGGCAAAACAAACCGATTTTATAAAACCGTGCATAATATCATCAACGCCTATAAAAGTTGTTATATCCTGCACATAAACATTGGAGGATACGGAAAGCCCGTTAACGCTAACCAAAAATCCGCCGAACATACCCGAAAAATTGGCACACAGCGTAAGCACGGGAATGGCAATTAAAAAGCCTATCATTCTTGGCAAAACAAGGTATCTTACGGGGTCAGTGCCTAAGGTATAAAGCGCGTCAATCTGCTCTGTAACTTTCATTGTGCCGATTTCCGCCGTAACTGCCGCACCCGCGCGGCCCGCCACCACAAAAGCGGTAAGCACGGGGCCAAGTTCGCGCACCAAAGAAAAGCCAACAATAGTACCGATATAAAGCGGTTCGCTTAAAATACTTTGCATTGTGGTACCCGCTTGCAGGGCAAGCACCATACCGGTAAATAAACTGGTAAGCGTGGCAACGGTAAGGGAATCAACGCCTATCTTTACCGTCTGCTGCATTGTCTGGGCAAATTCCAGCGGGGCTTTAAAAAGCCAGAACAGGCAGGAATAAACCATAGAGGCCGCCTGGCCCAGCTGGTCTAAAAAGGTAAGTATAAATCTGCCTAATTCTTTAAACATTTTAAAGTTCCTGTGTTGGGATTCTGGGTACGCGCGCCGTAAGTGATGTTAAAATTTCATAGTCAATAGTTCCCGCAAGGTGCGCCAGTTCAGCGGCGGTTATTGCTTCTTTACCCTGCGCTCCTATTAAAACCACATCGCTGCCTACGGGTATATCGCCCAAGGCTGTAATATCAGCCATAAGCATATCCATTGTTATATTGCCGACCACGGGGCAGCGCACGCCGTTAATTAACACCTGCGCTTTGTTGGATAATATTCTGTGATAACCGTCGCCGTAGCCTATCGGTATTGTAGCTATTTTTGCAGGCGTTTTAGAAGCAAATGTATGTCCGTAACTTATGCCTGCGCCCGCGCGGACGTCTTTTATAAAAACTACTTTTGAGCGTAAAGATAAGACGGGGCTAAAGCCCTCTTCCAACCCGTAGGCCAAGTGGCCTAAACGCACCATATCAAACCAAGCCTGCGGGTAATTTAAAAAACCTGGAGTTGCGGAAATATGCGCAAGCCCGGTATCAAGACCTTCGGCAGAGGCGCACGCAAGTAAATCTTTAAAATATTCTAACTGTGTTGTTGTGTAGGATTCGTCATTTTCCGCGCTGGAAAAATGGCTGAAAGTGCCTTCAACCTTTACATATTCGCTTTTATTTAAAATTTTTAAAATTTCCAAAGCGGCCGGCTTTCTGCTGCCGATACGGCCCATGCCTGTTTCCTGCTTAACGTGGCAGAGCGCTTTTATCTGCAATTTTTCGGCAAGCTGCGTTATGTAGGCGGCGGCGCGCACGCTGGCCACAGTTACGGATAAATTATTTTTTAGAGCATATTCAAAGCAATCAAAGGGATAGATACTGCCAAGCACAAGTATGGGAAGGGTAATGCCGTTTTGCCGTAAAGTTATGCCTTCTTCTATGGAAGCAACTCCGAAAGCATCGCAAAGATTTTCTTTTTGGGCATAAGAGGAAATAAGCAAAGCGTCATGCCCGTAAGCATTGGCCTTTACCAACAACATTATTTTAGGCTGATGCACGGTATAGCGTGTGCTTATAATAAATTTAGCTTTAAGCAGATTAAACTTTAACGCGGATAAATCCACCGCGCCGTAAGTGGGCCGCAGTAAAGTTAATCCTTGTCCGTTTGTCATAGCGGCACTACCTGATCATAGCCTTCAGGCACGTTAATATTTTCCGGCGCGGGGTTGGTGAATAAGGTGTATTCGCTGATCCAGTTAAGGTCAATATCGCCCACGGGGCCGTTACGCTGTTTGGCTATAATTAAAGTGGCTTTGCGCTTTAAGGATTCATCGTCGCGCTTGTAGTAGCCTTCTCTGTGGATTAAGGCCACCACGTCGGCGTCCTGTTCAATAGAGCCTGATTCCCTTAAGTCGGAAAGCTGCGGGCGGTTATCGGCTCTGCCCCTGTCTTCCGTCTTTCTGTTAAGCTGGGATAAGGCCACAACAGGCACGTTTAAAGTACGCGCGAGTTCTTTTAACATTCTCGAAATTTCGGAAACTTCCTGCTGCCTGCTTTCCACTTTTTTGCTTCCGCCGCGGATAAGCTGCATATAGTCTATCATTATCATACCCAGCTCTTTACCCTGCTTTTTTAAGTCGTTGGCAAGGCGGCGGGAGCGCACGCGGATATCGGTTATGGAAAGTGCGGGAGTATCATCAATGTAAAGTGGGGCTTCGCCGAGTTTATGGATTTCTCTGGCTAAATCGCGCCAGCGTTCTTTTTTGAACATACCCGTGTTAACAAGATGCAGTTCCGCCATGGCGGCGGAGCAGACCATTCTTTGGTAAATTGAGTGACGGCCCATTTCCAGGGAGAATATTGCTACGGGGAAGCCTTTTAAGGCGGCATGCTGGGCAATGTTTAAAGCCATTGCGGTTTTACCCTGGGAAGGACGTGCGGCTAAAATAACTAAATCTGATTTTCTAAGTCCGCCCGTCTTTAAATCAAATTCCGTAAAGCCTGTCGGAACGCCTTTTATAGGGTCCTTGTCTATGATAAGTTTTTCTATCATCTGCATAA
>JAEXBW010000091.1 GCA_023393825.1 Elusimicrobiota bacterium
AAGCTTTTATAGCTTCAGCCGGCGGCGAAGTCGTGTCTGAAGAAAAACTCGGAAGAAGAAGATTCTCCCACGATATCGTTAAAAACCGCGAAGGTTTTTATCTTTACCTTAAGTTCAAAGCCGAAACACCTTTTATTAAAGCTTGGAAAGACAATGTTAAGCTTAACCAAAGCGTTTTGCGCAGCATGGTCGTTAAATCGGTAGAACCCAAAAACAAACCGGCAAAAAAAGTAAAAACAGCGCCGGTTGCAGCCTAATATTATGACGACAGGACAAATCCGCCTTCCGGAACTTAACCTCATTTATATCTCTGGCCGCTTAACACGCGACCCCGATAACAGAATGACACAGAAAGGTCAGGCAATTTGCAGCTTTGACGTAGCCGTTAACCGCAGGTATCTTGATAATGCCTCGGGCGAATGGAAAGACGAAGTTGCCTACGTGCCTGTAACCGTGTTCGGCCCCGCTGCCGATAGAGTTAAAGACAGACTTAAAAAAGGCACACCGGTTGTGGTTGAAGGCCGTATAACTATGAATGAGTTTACGGATAAATCAGGCCAAGCCAGAAAAGTGCTTCGCGTAAGCAGCAGAAGATTGCAGATATTGCAATCCGGCGACGCGGCAATGGGCGGCAGAGAAGATTCCTCCGCTGAAGTTGCCGACGTGGCGGAAGATGATGTCCCGTTTTAAAACAAAAGCCCTTTAGGCTAAAAATTTTAGAGGAAAGATAAAAATGGAAGAAAAAATTGTTAAAACTGATGCAGTAGAAACAAAAGCTCCCGCAGCAGACGCCAGAGGCGGCGCTCCCAGAGCTTTCAACCCCAAAAAACGCTTTGAAGCCAGAAGAAAAGTTTGCAAATTCTGTGCCGAAAAGATTGACAGTATAGATTATAAAAACATTCAGCTTGTTAAAAGCTTTACTATGGACAGCGGTAAAATTTTATCAAGAAGAATCACCGGCACCTGCGCTAAACACCAACGTCAGGTAACACAGGCTGTAAAAAGGGACAGAAACTTGGCTTTCTTACCCTACTGCCTGCCCAAAAAATAATTGTAAATCTATACAGGAGCTTTTAAAATGAAAGTTATTTTAAGAAAAGACGTAAAAAACTTAGGCACGGTTGGTGAAATTGTAGAAGTTAAACCCGGCCATGCAAGAAACTTTTTGCTGCCCAACAAATTGGTAGAAATTGCCACCCCCGCAGTAATTAAAAATTGGGAACTTGGCGCGGAAAGAAGACAGAAAAAGATTGCCGAAGACTTGGCTGCAGCCCAGGCTGAAGCCGCAAAGCTTGGCGGTATTACTTTGCCTTACAAGAGAACGGTTAACATTGAAGGCGTTGTATTTGGTTCCGTAACCAAAGCCGACGTACAGAAGAGCCTTGCCGAACTCGGACACAAAATTACCAAAGATAATATTGATATCTTCTCCCCTATCAAAAAGATAGGCGAAACCGAAGTTGCTATCTACTTCAAACCTACGGTCTATGCTAAGATTAAGGTTGTTATAGAAGCGGTACACGAAGAGAAGAAATAGTTCGTAAGTGGCGTATTTTATCGGTCCCCTGTCAGTGATGGCGGGGGATTTTTTATTGGGAAAGATTTGCTCTATGATGATGGGTATAGCTAGCAATTAGGCGTAAGTTGGCTTATTTTTTATTTTTTGCTCACTTGGGTACCGAGAGTCGCTGCGCTCCCATTCTTCTTTGTACACCTCGTTCGCAATAAAATAAAAAATAATCTCAACCCCGCCTAATCACGCGCGGCCAATCTGCGGATTTGTTGTCTCGTTGAAATCTAAGGCAGAAATATATGTTGTTAGTTTTGGCGTCTGCGATAGCCTTATTGTTGTCTTATTTTTAACTACGAAAAAGAGAAGAAAAATAAAGAAAAATAAAGAAAAAACAAGCAAAATATGGTATAAAATAATTACTGGGAATTAGTGGGCAGACTGTTTGCAAACGGATTATCAATCCGCTATAAAGGGTTGACTATTATTCCAAAAACTATAAAATATTATTATGAATTCTAGAAAACTTATGCAGATGGTCAACTATCTGCTTTCGAAGTACAATTATCAACTTAATTATACTAAGTTGATAAAGTTGCTTTATCTGGCAGACAGAGAAGCCCTTGATAAATGGGGTTTTTCTGTTTCAGGAGATACATACTCTTTAATGAGGCAAGGTGCAGTTTTAGGTAGACTGTATGATTTTATAAAAGCTGATAAGAATATTGAGGGTCAACCTGAATGGAATTCTACTTTTTGTAAAGATAAATATGACCTGGTTTCTCGGGTACAGGATAAATGCTCTTATGATGAACTGAGTAGAGCAGAAAAAAGACTTTTAGATGAAGTGGATGCCAAGTATCATGATAAAAGTTGGCAGTATCTGGTAGATGAAGTTATTCATAAATTAGAAGAATGTAGAGAATACGATAGTGTAGGATCATCTTCTGTTCCCATCTTCAAGCAAGAAATCTTAAAGGCTCTGCGCAAGAAAGAAAAGGATATTGAGCATATTCTAGAAGAAGAAAGCGCTAGCCGTGCTTTTTCTAGAACAATTTGAGGAGCCATCTTGTATGAATATGAAAGGCTATTCTTTTTTGCTGAATGATGATTCGAATAGCCACCATCTTTATTTTGTAATATCCGATCCAGATCCAGATAATAATGTTTTGCTTGTAAATATGACCACGATATATTCAGGAGTTTATCATGATTCTTCGTGTGAACTCAATAGGAGTGACCATCCTTTTGTTCAGCATCCTTCTTATATAACATACAAAGATGCACGAGAAGTACAACAAGAAATCATATTAAACAATGTAATGAAACATGTTTACATAAGGCAAGAGGACGCAAGCATCGGGTTATTAAGTAAAATTCAAAGAGGAGCTGTTTCAAGCGATTTCCTTCCAGAGAAGTTTATTAAATATTTCGATTTTTTTTAATTAAACCTTGAGTGCTGTTCAAGGGTTTTTCTTTTCCTAAAAAGACTGAATCAGATTTTATATTTATTTAGACACACCTCTCCGTATTCATTCGCGCGGCAATAAAAAACATCTGTAAAATCAATTTTTAAAATTGTACAATGAAGTACTATCAGATTTAAGGAGTTTTTTGTATGCCCGCAGAAGAAAAGTTGCCGCCGCAAGCCTTAGACGCGGAAATGGCTGTTTTAGGTTCAATGCTTATAGAGCAGGAAGCTCTTGAGCGCGCTTTTGATATTTTAAAGGCCGAACACTTTTATAAAACCGCTCACCAAAAGGTGTTTGCGGCTATGTACGCCCTGACGGGGCGCGGGCAGGCGGTGGACCTTATCACCGTTACGGAAGAACTCAAAAAAAGTGGCGCGTTAAACGAAATCGGCGGGGAAAGATATTTAACCGAACTTATCGGTAAAGTTTCCACCGCGGCCCACGTTGAACACTATGCCCAAATGGTTTATGACGCCGCCTTAATACGCGAACTTATCCGCGTTTCCACCTCCACCGTAGAAGCCTGCTACAAACAGCCCGAAGAACCCAGCGAACTTATTGATAAAGCGCAGGAAAGACTTTTTGCCTTAAGCCAAAAACAGGACATAAAAGGCTTTGTATCGTCTAAAGATTTATCTGGCGAAGTTATGCAGATGATAGAAAAACTTATCATAGACAAAGACCCTATAAAAGGCGTTCCCACGGGCTTTACGGAATTTGATTTAAAGACGGGCGGGCTTAGAAAATCCGACTTAATCATTTTAGCCGCGCGTCCTTCCCAAGGTAAAACCGCAATGGCTTTAAACATAGCCCAGCACGCGGCCTTAAGAGGCTTCCCCGTCGCCATATTCTCCTTGGAAATGGGCCGCCACTCAATTTATCAAAGAATGGTCTGCTCCGCTGCGCAAGCGGAACTGCACCTTGTTAACACGGGTATGTTCAAGAAAGAACGCTGGCGCGATTTGGCCAGAGAAATACATAAACTCGGCGAGGCTCCGCTTTACATTGATGACACTCCCGCCCTTTCCATAACCGATATCCGCGTGCGTTCCCGCCGCCTTGCCAACGACTTAAAAAAGCAGGGTAAAGAGCTGGGAATGATAATGATAGACTATATGCAGCTTATCCGCGGCGGAATCAAAAAAGTGGAAAGCAGGCAGCAGGAAGTTTCCGAAATTTCAAGAATGTTAAAAGAACTCGCGCGTACTTTAAACGTGCCTGTTGTGGCCTTATCCCAGCTTAACAGAAAGACGGAAGACAGGGGCAGAGCCGATAACCGCCCTCAACTTTCCGACTTAAGGGAATCAGGCTCTATCGAACAGGACGCCGACGTTGTGGCCTTAATCCACAGAGAAGGCTACTACAAACGCGACGATGAATCCTTAAAGCGCAAAGCTACATTAATTATAGCCAAACAGCGTAACGGCCCCGTTGGCGATATTGACCTTAACTGGATTAGCGAATACACCTTGTTCACCAACCCCGCGCCGGAAAATATTAACGTGCCTGAGGGCTACGAACAGGTAGTACCGCTATGACAAACGGACAAGGATTAACTTTACTGCGGCCCACTTACGGCGCGGTGGATTTATCCGCGTTAAAGTTTAACCTGCTTAAAGCCAAGTTTATTATAAGCACGCGCTACACCGTGCATCAGCCTAAAATAATGTTGTTGGTAAAGGCCAATGCCTACGGGCATGACGCTTTGCTTATATCTGCATACACTCAAAAAGAAAACCTTTGCGACGCTTTTGGCGTAGCCTCCATAGAAGAGGGTATAATTTTACGCCAAAACGGTATAACGCTGCCCATACTTGTGCTTGGCAGTATCTATCCTTTTGATTGTTTTGAATACGCTTTAAAAAATAATTTATCCGTAACTGTGGCCAGCGTGCGCGCGGCCGCATACATAACGCAGCTTGCGGAAAAGTTGAAGATAAAAGCGCTCTGCCACGTTAAGCAGGAAACAGGCATGGGCCGCATCGGCAGCAGAAAGCCCGCCGTCTTGGAAATTTTAAGAATTTTAAACAAAAGCGAATATGTAAAAATTGAAGGCACTTTCAGCCATTTTTCCAGCGCGGAAAATGACGGAGAATACACCAATACACAACTTGGTTATTTTAAAGATTTACTTGCCTGCGCCGCCGCCGAAGGGCTTGATACGGGGCTTGCGCATATTTCCGCAACGCCGGGGTTTTTAAACTATCCGCAGGCGTGGTTTGATATGGTGCGATTGGGCCACTTGGCTTACGGCTTGGAAGATGGGTTTAAACCTGTTTTATCTTTACGCTCAAAGGTAGTATTTATCAAAGACGTAAGGGCAGGCGCGGGGATAAGTTACGGTCATACATTTGCGCCTAAAACGCCCGCAAAAATAGCTACAATACCTATAGGTTACGGGGACGGATATCACAGAACTTTGTCCAACAAAGCGCAGGTGTTAATTAACGGCGTGCGCTGCCCCGCTGTCGGCAATATAACAATGGATATGCTTATGGCGGATATTACCGCCTTGGGCGATATACCCGTAGGCAGTGATGTTGTTTTGATAGGTACGCAGGGCAAAGAAACAATATCCGCCGCGGAACTGGCGAAACTTGCGGGAACTATAGATTACGAAATTTTAACATCGCTTACCGCGCGCGTACCCAGAATACCAACACAGGAACTTTAAAATGTTTAAAGAAACAGGCAGATTTATACTTACCTTTTTAGACCAGCTGGGCCAAGCGGCCTCTATGGTTTACTCCTGCCTGTTCTGGCTTTTTAAAGCCCCGCTTGAATTTGCGCAAACAATGCAGCAGACGGTTAAGATTGGCGTTGATTCCCTTACCGTCGCCACGCTTACCAGTTTATTTACGGGTATGGTGCTTGCCTTACAGGCGGGTACCACAATGCAAAGTATTTTAAGCGAGCCGCTTTATATAGGTACTATTGTAGGCTTTTCTTTAGTGCGCGAACTTGGCCCCGTGCTTACCGCTTTTGTGGTGGCGGGCCGTGCAGGCGCAGCCGTTACGGCGGAAATCGGTACAATGAAGGTTACCGAGCAGATTGACGCGCTTTATACGCTTGGCACAGACCCGGTAAGATACCTTGTTCTGCCCAGAATGATAGGCTTTTTAATTGCAATTCCCGTGCTTACGCTTTGCGCCAACTTTTCGGGTATGTTCGGCGGATTTTTGGTTAGCGTTAACGGGCTTTCCGTATCCTCCAATGTTTATGTGCAGGATATAACAACCTTTATCGGCGTGGACGATGTTATGCACGGTTTTATAAAGTCCGTTTGTTTTGCTTTTATGGTGGGCGTGGTTTGCTGCTATAAAGGTTTAAACACGCGCGGCGGCGCGGAGGGCGTGGGTAAAGCCACAACGCAGGCCGTGGTAACAAGCATGGTGCTTATTTTAGTGCTGGATTACTTTTTAACAGCCATACTTAACGCGGTGGGGATTTAATTATGATAGAAATTATAAATTTACAAAAATCCTTCGGCCCCAAAAAAGTTTTGCGCGGCGTTAACCTTAATGTTAAAGACGGGGAAGTTACCACCGTTATCGGCGGCAGCGGCACGGGCAAAAGTACTCTTATTAAATGTATCATCCGTTTGATTGAACCCGAAGGCGGCAAGATTATTGTTAACGGGGAAGATATTACGCATATCAAAAGCCAGTTTGCTTTGGCAAAATTAAGAAGGAACTTTGGATATTTATTCCAAGAGGGCGCTTTGTTTGACTCCCTTACCGTGGGGGAAAACGTTACCTTCGGCCTTAAATATTTAACCGATACGCCAAAGGCGGATTACCCTAAAATAGCAAAAGAAAAACTTGCTTTGGTGGGCCTTAAAGACGTGGAAAATTTAAAACCTTCAGAACTTTCGGGCGGTATGAAGAAGCGCGTTTCTTTAGCGCGCGTGCTTGCAACAGACCCTAAAGTTATTTTGTACGACGAGCCGACCAGCGGGTTGGACCCTATAATGTCCCAGATAATTAACGAACTTATTTTGGATTTAAAAAATAAACTGGGCGTAACTTCTATGGTTATCACGCACGATATGAAGTCCGCCTTTGCAATTTCCGACAATCTTGTTATGCTTTACGAAGGTAAAGTGGAACTTGCCGCGCCCGTTGCGGAATTTAAAAAAACCGCCAACCCGTGCGCAAAACAATTTATAGAAGGCAGCAGTAAAGGCCCCATACAAATGAATATACTTTCTTAACAGGGGCAGCAGCCGTTTAGTAAAAATTTTAAAGGTAAAAGGTATAATAAAAATATGACTGCAGAAACAAAAGTAGGTTTGTTTACATTTTTAGGTTTAGCCCTTTTGGGCTTTTCCATTTATCTGCTTGGCAATTTTACAGTTTCAAGCGGGTACGATATTGACGTTTATTTTAAGAATGTTTCGGGCCTGCCCGCAAAATCTGCCGTAAGGCTTAACGGCGTGGAAGTGGGTAAGGTAAAAAAGCTCAAAATTAACGGCGATAAAGTGCTTGCGGTTGTAAGAATAAATAAAGACGTTATTGTTTATAAAGATTCCCGCTTTACCATTGCCGCCACCAGCCTTATCGGCACAAATTATTTGCAGATAGACCAAGGCACGCCCGAAAGCGGCGTGTTGCAGCAAGGTGATGTTGTTATGGGTTTAAGTTTGCCTTCCGTAAGCGATATGATAACCCAAACAATGACGACGGTAAATAACCTTACCTCCAGCATAAACGGCAACGGGCAGTTTGGGCGCGATTTGGGCGAAACTTTGGATAATTTAAGACGCCTTTCGGGCAATTTAAACGATTTGGTTGTATCTTTAAAGCCTTATATTTCTTCTTCCATGAGTGATGTTAGCGAGCTTACAAAAGCCTCCAAAAATCTTATAGCCAAGGTTGATAACGAAGACGGTTTGCTTTCCGCCTTGATGGACGACCCCGCTATGAAAGACGACGCTAAAATGACTTTATCTAATATCAAACAGGTAAGCGAAGACGCCAAAAAATTTATAGGCAATATGGCAAAGTTCAGAATGTTCTGGGAATACGACGCAAGGTATCAGGGAAAGGGTGGTATAACGGAATCTGACCTTGGTGTAAAGTTTTTGCCTGCTAACGGATTTTCTTATTACAGGGTAGGTATTTCTGACATGGGCAACAGGGATAATTTGCCCAAAAATGAAGATGATTTTAGAAATAAACCCAATCAGATTGACGCGCGCTTAGGTTTGTATAACGACTGGGCGGACTTAAGCCTTGGTCTTATCCGCGGCGCTGGCGGCGGCGTGCTTGCCGTTAAACCTTTCTTCCGCGCGGATAATTACATAGTTAAAAATTTTGCAGTTTACGGCGAGGCGACTGACTTTGGCCGTAACCGCGTTATAAACAACAGGCTGTTTGATAAGGCTGATGTTTCCGTCGGCGCAAAAGTTAACCTTACCAAAAATGTCGGCGTAGGCGTACGCTACGACGATATGTTGGAAACAAAAACCCTCCAGATGACGGGCAGTATCTCTTTTGAAGATAAAGAACTTG
>JAEXBW010000008.1 GCA_023393825.1 Elusimicrobiota bacterium
TGAAATTAAGCATGGCGCCAAACCGGAAAAAGGAACTTTGGTTGTTTATTATAATTCTTTGGAAGAACTTGAAGTTATTGCAGAAAAACTTAAAAGCAAACTTTTATAGTTTTTAGATTTGCAAAAACAAAGCCCCGCGGTTTTTAAAATCGTGGGGTTTTTGTTTGGTTATTTTTTGGGCGGCTTTTTTTTGGGATAATTTTTTGGGGATAATTTTTTTGGCAACAAGTTTTGGGCCTGCCAAATATTTGCGGCAAAAATAACTTTCGGCAAAAATATTTTTGGGCATATTTTTCAATTTTGCGTTTGTTTTCACATGAAAACCTCTCGTTTCTGCAAAATCGTCATTTTTAGCAGGATAAATATAAAAATCTCCGACGGAGAATTTTGTAAATTAGCATAAACGCTTTATTTAAGGCTTATTTTAAAACAAAGAGTAGTTGTCGCGGAAAGGCTGCAAAAACGGCTAAAAAGCCCGTCTTTGGCTAAAATCAGGCATTTTGGGCTATAGTCGTCATCTCTTTTTTTAAAAAATGTTAAAAACCAGCCTCCCTGTCCCCTTTTTCCCTTTGTGTTAGCAAAACTAACTCGGGATAAAATAAGAAATACTTAAAATAAAAATCGGGCGCCATAAAAATAAAAAAATGAGAACACTAAAAAGAATGGGGAAAGTAAAAATAAAAAAACAGAAAATTATAAACAATAAAAAATTAACTGGGTTAAGGCTAACTTTAAAAAAGAGGGAATACGGCGTTTTGATAAAATGGCCGCTGAAGTTATTGAAAACATTAAAACTGTAGATTTTTTGCCAGCTTTTGGGAAAATGAGTTTTTGAAAAATTATATTTGACTCTTGTCCGTCGCGGTTAAAAAGATGCGCGGCGGAAATTTTCAAATGATGGACGGGTGAGAACTATTGTCTGGCGCCTACGCATCGGAGGAAATTTTGATTTTATTATTAGCGCGACGCTTTGTATTTTGCAAGTATTTTGCGGCAAGACAAGGAGCGGATAGGGAAGTATACCACGAGGGGCTGGAAGCCCGTGTATCTGACCGACCCAAGCGACAAAGTATTGACGCAAAAGACGTCGACAAAATCGTGTGATTTGGATAGATTTGAGGTTAGTTTATGTTTTCTTTACCGCAAGGTCTCTTTGGAGCGACTGGAAGAGAAAACTTCTCTCATTACCCCAAACCCCATGCCTCTTAGAAAAGTATAGCCAAAGCTAGCGTTAATCCTCTCAATATCACGCTTTTTGCTAATGCACTTCGTGCCAGAGCATATTTGACGACAGCACGCGTGGATTTTAAGATTTTGAAGAAATTTTGATTTTATTCTGAGCGCGGACTACAAGAGAGTACACGAACGTAGTGAGTTTCGGTAGTTTAGCGAAGAAAAAATTAAAATTTACCAAAATATGGAAATCTGCTAGCTTTTCCCCAATAGAACAGACCACTATAAATAACAAACAAAAACCCTGCCGTCGTGTAACGGCAGGGTAAATGTACTAATAGATTCTTACTTTGTTACTATGTATCCCATCAGGCGGTATACCATCTTGGAAACATTAAATTCCGAAATATTGCTGCCTTTTATCGGGGCTGTTTCCACAACGTCTATTGCAACGACGTTCTTTGTCTGGCATACGGCTTTAAACAGGGCCATGGCATCGTACCAAGTAAAACCACCGGGTTGGGGTGTACCTGTGCCGGGGACGACGGACGGGTCAAAACCGTCAACATCTATCGTCATATAAACAGTATCCGTAAGGTTTTTAAGCACATTGGGTATTAACTTTTTAATATCCAAGTTTTCGTGCATTAAAAATGTTTTTACATTACCGCTGTTTATATTCTGCTTTTCGTCAGAACCGACGCTTCTGATACCGCACTGCACCACTTTAACTTCTCTAGAAGCCGGGTAAACCGCGCAGGCATGGGATCTTTCGTCGCCGAAGTATGATTCCCTCAAGTCGGCATGAGCATCAAAATGAAACACTGAAAGCTTTTTGCCGTACTTTTTAATATAAGGGGCTATCAGCGCTTGAGATATTGAATGCTCGCCGCCCAAGTAAATGGGCAAGGCTTTGTTGTTTGCCATATAGTCTGCTGCATACTTTTCTATACGGTCAAAAACGGCCTTCTCGCTACCTTTGCAATTAATGGCGGGGAGGGTATGAATCCCTTCCTTCCATGTTTCCGTCTTGGTTTCTTCGTCCCACAATTCTATTTGCGGGGAGGCTTCTATAATGGCCGCAGGGCCTTTTTCCGTACCTGCGCCGTAGGAAACTGTTCTTTCGTACGGCACGGGAATTACTGCAAAACGACACTTACCCAGAGGGGGTTGTTTTCCCTCCACGGCAAGGAACTGCTCAGCTTTTTTACTTTTCATATAGTTCTTTTAATTATCTTACAAACACTGCAGCGGCGACGACCGTTGTCCATACGCCGTCAACGCAAATAGCGGACTGGGTAATATTTGTTGTTTTAACAATTTTGCCGCTCATTTTCCAAATTTCTTCCTTTTGGTTCCAGGTGGTATTGTTATCAAATTCAATACCGAGTGTGGTAGATAACATCATTGCCGCAAGATCTTCAGCATAGTCACCGGCTTTTTGGTCGGCTTCGCCGAAGCTGTGGTGTTCTGAAATGTATCCGTGTGTAGCTTTTTCCTTAGGTATTGCAAGACCTACGGAAGCAGAGATTAAACGTCTGTTTTCATTGCTTGTGTTTCTGCTGATTACGCAGTGTAATATCTGGCCTGCGCTCAGCTTTTCCAAACCTTTACTGACTGAGACAACTTTGCATCTGGGCGGGAAAATACTGGATACCGGCACCAGATTGAACTTTGCAATTTTAGCATCTCGGAGGGCTTCCTCGAAGCTAGCAAGTTTTTCTTTATGTCTGCCAACGCCTTTCGTAAGGAAAATTTCCTTAGGGACAAACGGTTCGTACATTTTTTTGTTCTCTCTTATATAAGTGATATTCCCTGCAAGTCAGGGATATTATTTTATAAAATATTATAACAAAAATAAAACGCTGTTGCTTATAGAATATATGAAACTATTTTCTTTATTACTCTCTTTCTTTTTACTATATACAAGCTTAACGGCGGGGGAAACGGTTATGGCAAACAAAATGTTCAACGAAAACGGTGTTCTTCATTTCAATTATAAAGCGGCTGATTTAGCCCCTGCGGAGGCTTCCGCCCGCAAAGTGCTGGAAGAGGACCTTGCAAAAATAGTTGCCATAAAAAAAGAAAACAGAACCTTTGAAAATACTTTTTTAGCATACGATGACGCCTTTGATAAATACTCCCAAGCAATAGGGCAGGCGGGATTTTTGGCTTATGTTTCCGACGATGAAGCTTTGCGCAATACCGCGCTGGAGCTGGAGCAGGAAATAAGCAAATATATGATAGATATTGCCACCCGCCGCGATATTTACCAAGCATTCAAAGATTACGCGGACACCAATCCCGCTCTTCCGCCGATAGAAGCAGGAAGGCTAAAAGACACTATGATAGGTTTTAGGAAAAGCGGTTTAACGCTTAACGATAAAGATTTAGAGGAATTTAAAGAGATAAATAAGAAGAATTCTGAAAACTCTATAAACTTTTCCAAAAATATTCGCGAATATAAAGACTCCCTTGCCGTTACAAAAGACCAGCTTGCAGGGCTAGAGGAAGATTATATAAACAAGCTGCAAAAAACCGACGACGGTAAATATATAGTAACGCTTGATTACCCCGACTATATCCCCTTTATGCTTAACGCCAAGGACGACGAAGCCAGAAAAGCGCTTGAATATAAATACAACAGAAGAGGGGGGGAAGAAAACGTAAACTTGTTGGAAGACACCCTTATGCTGCGCTATTCTTCCGCCAAGCTTTTAGGTTATAAAAACCATGCCGAAAACCGCCTTGATACCAGAATGGCAAAAAATCCCGAAACGGTTATTAACTTTTTGGAAGATTTGGAAAAGAAGTTAAAACCGATGTCAGAAAAAGAAGAAAAGGAAATACTTAAATTTAAGTTTGAAAAATCTGGCATAGAAAGCAAACGCCTTAACGCTTGGGAAACAGGTTATTGGACCAATCTGCACAAAAAGGAAAATTACGACGTAGACCAAGAAAAATTAAAAGAGTTTTTTGCCACCGATTATGTTATAGAGCAGATGTTTAATATCTTCGGTAATTTATTTGGCGTTACATTTAAACCGGTGCAAATACCAGTGTGGCATAAAGACGTAAAAACCTATGCGGTAACGGACAGCGACACGCAAAAAACCGTGGGTTATATTTATATGGACCTTTTCCCCAGAGAAGGCAAATATAAACACGCCGCGTGCTTTGATTTGGTTGACGGCAAACAGAACCACGACGGCGCCTATCAAAAGCCTTTTACGGCCATTGTTGCCAATTTAAACCCGCCCACAAAAGATGCTCCTTCGCTTTTAAAACACGACGAGGTGGAAACATTATTCCACGAGTTCGGCCACGTTTTGCATAATGTGCTTACGGAAGCTAAATATTCTTCTATCTCAGGCACGTCCGTCAGCAGGGATTTTGTGGAAGTTCCCTCTCAAATACTTGAAAACTGGGCTTGGCACCCCGTTGTGTTAAAACAAATATCAAAAAGTTATAAAACAGGCAAACCGCTTGACGACGCAACCATTGCAAAAATGCTTGCCGCAAAAAATCATTGTTCAGGCACATTTTATCTTCGCCAAGACTTTTTGGCGCAAATGGATATGAAGTATAACACCGCCGTAAAACCCGTTGATACAACCGCTATTTGGGCAAAATATTCCGACACTATCCGCGGAGTGCCGATGACAAAAGGGACATATCCGCAGGCAAGTTTTGACCATATTATGGGCGGCTACGACGCAGGCTATTACGGTTATTTATGGGCGGAAGTTATTGCGTTGGACTTCTTTTCCGAATTTGAAAAGCAAGGCCTTTTTAACACGCAGCTGGGCCGCAAGTTCCGCAAGGAAATACTTGCGCAGGGCGGCAGTTACGACGAAGAAGTTTTGGTTAAAAACTTTTTGGGCAGGCCTGTTTCCAACGAGCCTTTCCTTAAAAATATCGGATTGAAATGATAAACAAAATAAAAGCTTTACTGATGAGAGAAGAGCGTTCCCGCCGCGTGTGGCTTACCGCCTTAATAATAGCCGCAGGGACACTTTTTGCCGCAGCAGTATGCGCTTTTTATGTTTATGTTTTAGGCAAACCTTTCTACCCTTACGGCACTTTATTTTGCGCGTGGCCCGATACCTTCGGCGACATTATGTTCCCGCTAAACACCGTCTTAGGAACAATGCAGCCATATCAATATATAGGGCATAATTACCTGCCGCTTACTTATGTTTTACTTTGGCCTTTAAGAATGTTCCCCGCGCAAACGGGAGCATTGTTTGCGGTTTTTGCTTTTTTGGTTTTTATGCTGTGTTATACAAGGGTAAATTTAAAAAATATTGCGGGCGGCGGCTGGGCGGCAATAATATTTACTTTCCTTTGTTATCCCGTCTTTTTTCTGGCGGAAAGGGCCAATGTGGAAATGCTGCTTTTTGCTTTGTTTACGGGTTTTATCTTGACGTACAGAAAGAAGTTTTTTTACGCCGCGGCAATTATTCTTGCTATGTTAATTTCCCAAAAAATATATCCAGCCGTATTTCTTATTTTATTTGTAAAAGATAAACAATTTAAAGCGGCGTTCCTTTCTATTTTATTAAGCGTCGGCTTCTTCTTTTTAGGCCTTGCCTTAACGGGCAATAATCCGCACGGGCTTGCAACAAACCTTGCTTATTTTAACGAGAGATACGCCATAGGGCCGCAAGGGATAGCCTTTTCCCACACGCTTTACGCGCTTATAAGGCTGCCTTTTACTGTTGCGCTAAATTACTATTCTATAACGATGGAAACTTACAAAAGCATAAGCTCCGCTCTTGCTTTCCCGTATATGATATTTTGCTTTGTGTTCTTTTCTATTGCAAGTCTTATTGTTATCTTAAAGCAAAAAGCTTTTTGGAAGGATATTTTTATTTTGGCGGCGTGTTCCGTGTGGCTGCCTTATGTTTCTTTTGACTACACCCTTATTTGGCTGCTGCCGCCGTTTTTTATGTTCACGGCCGACGGAGAAAAGGAAAATAAAAAAGATGTTTTAATGTACGGCGTTTTGTTCGGGCTGTTGTTTATCCCGATGAACTGGTATTGGCTGTGCGCAACCGAGTACTGGCGCATAAATATCGGCGTGCCGATAAGAACATCTTTGCTGGGTTTTATGTTGGTTTATATTATGTTTAAAGATTTAAGCATAAATGAACTATGGCACAATTTAAAGCTTTACCTTAGCAACGTGTTGCCCTTTGCCAAATAACCCCTATAAACGCAAATATAAACCCCCTGCAAAGCTTACGCAGGGGGTTTATTGTTGAAAGGGAAAAACTTACGCTTCTTGCGTAAACTGATCCTTGCCTACTCCGCAAACGGGGCAAACCCATGTGTCGGGTATGTCGGCCCATTTGGTACCTGCGGCAATGCCGCTATCGGGATCACCTACGGCTTCGTCGTAAACATATCCGCAAACTGTGCATACGTATTTCATATTCAGTCCTCCTTTTTTTCTTTAAAGGTTGTAGCTCCGCGCGGGGTTTTACCGCGCAACACACATTGGTAATAGTCATAGGTAAGCGGTTTTGCGCCGTCGGTAAGGACTTCGCTGTCTGTAACCTGTCCTATAAACATTGTGTGCGTGCCTAAATCTATAACCTGTTCCGTTTTTACTTCAAGCGCGGCTAAAGTATTTTCCGTAACGACGGGTAACCCGCTTTGGGAAAGCTTATGCTGCACCTTTTCAAACTTATTAAAAGTCCTGCCCGTTCTAAAGCCGAATATACCTATAAAAGGCAAGTCTGCGCCCTCCCTTACGGGCTGTACGCAAAACCTGCCGCTTTTTAATATATATTCGTGCGAAAGCGCTTCTTTATTTACCGCTATCGCTATCTTAGGCGGCTGCGCCGTTACCTGAAAGACGGAATTAGCTATCATTCCGTTTATCTTTCCCTCACAGGCGCTGGTTACAATAAATACGCCATAAGAAATATCGGCTAAAGCGCGCGGGTCTATGCTCATTGGACTTTCTCCAAAACTTTTTTACCTATCGTAACGCCGAGTTCAAAACATTCTTTAAGCTTTTCTTCCGTCGGTACAAAACGGCTTTTTACCGTGGGGGCAACAAGCTCTATCTTCATATCTTTCATAATGTTTTCAAGCGTTACAAAAGGCGTTTCGCTCCACCCGTAAGAACCGAAGGCCGCGCCTACAAGGCCCTCTTTTCTAAGGCCTTTAAGGTATGTGGTAACGTCGGCTACCGTGGGGAACATTTCCTGATTTAATACAGGCGTGCCAAGCACTAAAGCCGCGCTATCTAAAAGTTCCGTGGCAATGTCGCTTCTGTGGCTGGAGTGCAGGGGCATCTGTTTAACTTCAACACCCGTGCTTACTATGCCGTCGGTAATATGCGCCGCCATAGTTTGTGTGCTTTCCCACATTGTATCGTAGACGACAAGGGCTTTCTTTTTATTCTTCTGCGCGGAAAATTCTGTATACATTTCCACCGCTTTTGCGGGGTTAGAACGCCACAAAAAGCCGTGGTCGGGGCAGATGATTTT
>JAEXBW010000069.1 GCA_023393825.1 Elusimicrobiota bacterium
GGTACTTTATTTAAAATATGCCTTGCGGTTTATATAACCAAGATGATAAAAAAGTGGTAAATTAATTTTTGGACGCAAAAAAGCCCCGTTATAAGCGGGGCTTTTTTTATGGCTAAGGTAAACTGCAAATTGTTTTAGGCCGTAATATCAATATGCTTCCACTTGCCGCTTAAAAAGCGCAGGAACATAATAACGCCCGTTGCCCAAGCGTAAAATACTATCCACATCCACGCGGCGGTAATGCCAAGGTGCAAAACATTGATTATTATGTAAGTTCCGGGCATAAGCAAAAAGACGGAGCAGCTTACCATCGCTTTCATATGGAATTTGGTATCGCCCGCGCCGCGTATTGCGTCGCCAAAGCAAAGGTACATTAAATCCCCGACGGTAAAAAAGCACAAAAGCCACATAAGCGGTACAGTTTTTTCAAGCACAAGGCTCATATCGTGCGTTAAGGTATTGCCCACAAACATACCCGTAAAAAACTTAGGCGCAAAGATAAAGCATAATACTATCCCTATAACATAAACACCGCCCGTACGCACCGCGTTCCAAGTTGTTCTTATGCCAAGGTCGGGGCGCTTCATACCCACATAACGGCCCATAAGCACCTGTGTGGCTATGGCAAGGCCCAAGAGCGGCATAAACACAATCATCTCCAAAGTTAAAACTATATTGCTTGCCGCAAGGGATATTTTGTCTATATTACCCGTAAAAAACGCAAAGACGGAAAAGGAAACTATATCCATAAAAAACCCAAATCCGTTAGGTAAACCGTATTTAACCAAACGCCACGCGGCCTGTTTGTTAAACCCGAAAAGCCTGCCTATTCTAAAGCGTTTGTTGATTTTAGGGCTAAAGATAATAGCGAAAAATATAAGAGTTATCACGGCATTGCCTATAACGGTACTCCACGCCGCGCCCCTTATGCCCATTTCGGCAAAACCCCAGTTGCCAAATATCATAGTGTAAGACAAAACAACATTTACCAAATTGCCAAATACGTTTACAACCATTGTAATTGCGGTTTTGCCCTGCCCAGTAAAAAAGCCCGCCAGCGCATTGTTGATAACAACAAGCCCGCCCGTAAGCGCGAGAATGCTGTAATATTGCTTTTCCAAAACTTTTATAGCCGCGTCGTGGTGCGAAGAATCTATAAGAAAATTACCCACAGGTACAAAACCCGCGATTAAAATCCAAGATACAAAGCCTAAAATAACGCCCTGCCACAAGGCAACGCTTAAGTTTGCAAATTTCTTTTTGCCGTAGTAATTTGCCACAAATACGTTAGTGTAACCGCACATACCCATAAAAAAGGAAATGACGGAAAAGGAAAGAAGCCCCCCCGGTAAGCAGGCTGCAAGAGTGTCGGCAGAATACCAAGAAAGGAACATCCTGTCCACAAAACTCATAAGACTGCTTGACGAGGTGGTGATAATAAGGGGTATAGCTATTTTAAGCAGAAGCTTTATTGACCCCTGCTCTTCTTGAGAGGAGTTTTTAAAAATATCAATCATTTATTTATATCCGAAAAGCGACAAATACGCCGCAAAGCAAAAATAGGTAGGATTAAATCCGTACGGGAATAAAAAAACCCGCACCGCCTTGGCAGTACGGGTTTTTTAGTCAAAAAAGTTTTATCTCTTGGAGACTTTTACTGCCTTAGGACCCTTATCGGATTCCACAACTTCAAAGTTGACTTCTTGACCTTCAGCTAAGGTTTTAAAACCGTCGCCTTGAATTTCCTGATAGTGTACAAAAAGATCTTTTGAACCATCTTCAGGGGTTATGAAACCATAACCTTTTTGATCATTAAACCACTTAACTTTACCTTTTGCCATTACGTTTACTTCCTTTTTTAATGAAACTTAAGTCTCGTTGAGACATGAGGACTCTGTCCTCAAATAAATTATACTATAATATTGAAATATTTTTACAACCATATTTTACTATGAAATTAACTAAACTTTTAAAACGCGCCGCGCAATGCTGGTTTACCGTCTTAAACCAGCTGGGTTTGCCATTTAAAAAATACGGCTATTATGTGCCTTACCCTTACGCGCGGGACTTGACAACACCACCGCGCCTATACCCGCTTAAAAATATTACAGACTTATTAGACAATAATTTAGAAAATTTTAAAGAAATTATTTTGAAAGCGCAAAAATACAATAATGTTTTTGAAACTTTTAATAAAGGCATCAAAACCGACCCGCTTGCCCCGCGCTTTAACCAAGACTGGTTTTGTGGTATTGACGGCGCGGTTGCCTACGCTATTGTGCGCGAGGCAAAACCGCGGACTATAATAGAGGTTGGTTCCGGCTTTTCCACCCGTTTTTTGGCGCGCGCGGTTGCAGACGGCGGGCTTAATACAAAAATATACGGCATTAACCCCAAAATACTTTGCGCGGCGGATAAACTTTGCGATACTTTTTATAATTCTACATTAGATAAAGTTCCCGCCAAACTTTTTGACGGCTTGCAGGCGGGCGATATCCTTTTTATTGACGCCAGCCACCTTTTTATGGCGGGTACGGACCTTGAACTTTTATTTTTGGATATTTTCCCAAAGCTTCCTAATGGCGTTTATATCCATTTACACGATATTTTTCTTCCGCAAAATTACCCCAATGACCCAGACTGGAACTGGTGGGCCTTTAACGAACAGCAGCTGCTTGCGGTACTGCTTAGCGGCGGCGCGTATAAACCCGTTTTTGCAAGCGCGTATATGCGCGCGCAACATCCGCAAATGCTATCTTGCCTGTTTGCGCCGCTACACCCGCGCGGGCTGGAAAGCAGCTTTTGGTTTATCAAGCAATCATAAAAAAGATATAATAATTATTTGCAGTTAAGGAGAGCGGCGGAGAAATCCGCCCCAACATTATGGCATTGATAGCATGCGTTCCCAATATTTCCGAAGGACGCGATAAAAAAATTATAAAAGCGATTGTAAAAGCGGTAGAACAAACACCCGGCGTTAAAGTGCTTGGCGTTGACTGCGGTTTTGACGTTAACCGCACTGTTATAACCTTTGTGGGCCAGCCCGAAAAGGTGGAAGAAGGCGCATACGCCTGTATCAAAAAAAGCTATGAGCTTATTGATATGTCCAAACATCACGGCAAACATATCCGCATGGGCTGCGTTGACGTATGCCCGTTTATCCCGATAGAAAAAGCTACCATAGACGATTGCGCCGCCATTGCCTCTTCCTTAGGGGCAAGGATAGGCTCTGACTTTGGCATACCCGTTTACCTTTACGGCCACGCCGCAAGCACTTTTAAAAGGCAGGATTTGGCTTTTATCAGACGCGGGGAATACGAACATCTTGCCATAAAACTGCAAAATACTCCCCCCGACTTCGGCACAAGTAATTACAATGAAATTGTTAAAAAATCTGGCGCGATAAGCATCGGCGCGCGCAATGTGCTGATTGCCTATAACATAAATTTGAACACAAAAGATTTGGATAAAGCAAAAGAGATTGCCGCGGTTATCCGCGAGTCAGGCCTTAACCATACGGGCGACGGTATGCTTAAAGCGGTTAAAGCAATAGGTTGGTATATAGAAGAATACGGCCGCTGCCAGGTATCCATAAATTTGGAAGATTACAAAAAAACGCCGCTTTACCTTGTGTATGAAACCTGCGTGTCGGAAGCTAAAAAGCGCGGCATTACGGTAACAGGCAGCGAACTTATAGGCTTTGTCCCCAAAGAGGTTATGCTTGATACCGCAAAATATTACCTTAACAGGCAGGGCAGGATAACTTTGGGTATGTCCATGCGCGACATTATGAATGTTGTTGTGGAAAACTTAGGGCTTGACGATATTGCCCCCTTCCACGCGGAAGAGCGCGTGCTGGAGCTTAAACTTAAAAGCCTTAATATAAATTAAGTTTTGTATATAAAGTAAAAACCCCGCCTGCGAAATTTGCAGACGGGGTTTTATTTTTTATTTCATCAACTAAAAAATTATGCCTTCCAAGTTGGCGGCTAAATCCGCATATTTGCGGTAGTTAAGTTCCTCCGCGCGGGCGGAAACTTTTATGCCGCTTTTGGCAAGCACGGGGATAATATTATCTTTATGTTTGCGGTAAGTTTCGCTTAATGCGTTAAGCACGGTTTTAC
>JAEXBW010000015.1 GCA_023393825.1 Elusimicrobiota bacterium
ATTAAGCGAAAGCCTTGCAAACGCCACGGGCAAAGCCGCGTGCGATTTATTTTTTAAACAAATACCGTTAGAATACAATAAGGGAAACAATGATACAGCTTTATAATACACTCACAAAAAGAAAAGATAATTTTACTCCGCTCGACGGCAAAACCGCGGCAATGTACTGCTGCGGGCCGACAGTTTATAACTTTGCGCATATAGGCAATTTAAGAACTTATATCTTTGAAGACTTGCTTGCCAGAGTGCTTAAAGAAAATTTTGATTTAAAACACGTAATGAATATAACCGACGTAGGGCATTTAACTTCCGACGCGGACAGCGGGCAGGATAAAATGGAACTGGGGGCAGCGCGCGAAGGCAAAAGCGCGTGGGACATAGCCAAGTTTTACGAAACAAAATTCTTTGAAGATTTTGACTCCTTAAACTGCGCCCGCCCCACTGTTACCGCCCGCGCTACCGAGCATATAAAAGAAATGATTGCCTTGGTAAAAACGCTGGAAGAAAAAGGTTTTACCTACAAAACTTCCGACGGTATTTATTACGATACCGCTAAATTTGCGCAGTATCATAACCTTGTTGGCAAAAGCCATATAGAAGGCCTTAAAACAGGCGCGCGCGTTGACTTTAACGACGAAAAGCGCAACCCTTCCGACTTTGCTTTGTGGAAGTTTTCCCCTAAAGATACAAAACGCCAGATGGAATGGGACAGCCCTTGGGGCGTAGGCTTCCCCGGGTGGCATATAGAATGTTCCGCCATGGCAATGAAGTATCTTGGCGCAACACTTGATATACACTGCGGCGGCATAGACCACGTTGCCATACACCATACAAACGAGATTGCCCAGTCGGAAGCGGCTACGGGCAAGCAGTATGTGCGCTATTGGATACACGGCGAATTTTTGATATTACCCGCGGGCAAGATGTCCAAGTCCGACGGTACATTTGTAACTCTAGACACGCTTAAAGCCAAAGGATACGACCCGCTTGACTACCGCTACCTGTGCCTTGGCGCGCACTACAGGACCCAGCTTGAGTTTTCTTACGACGCGCTGGACTTTGCCCGCCAAAGCTTAAAAGGCTTAAAGGAAAGGGTTTTAGCGCTGCGCGAGGCAGCAGGCAATGACGCCGCGATAAAAGACCAAGAGGCTTTAACAAAAGCGCAAACCGCGTTTAAGGAAGCTATGGAAGATGACCTTAATACCTCCAAAGCGCTTGCGACCGTTTGGGATTTTACCAAAGGCCAAAGCGCGCCCGCCGATAAACTTGCTTTTATTGCTTACGCCGATAAATTTTTGGGCCTCTCCCTTTTAAAAGAAGCGGAGCAAAAACCTCTCCCGCCCGCCGCGCAGGAACTTTTAGCCAAAAGGCAGGAAGCGCGCAAGAATAAAGATTTTAAAACTTCCGACGAGCTTAGAGCAGAGTTGGAAAAGTTGGGCATAATTGTTAAAGATACGCCGAAAGGAACGGAATGGAGGTGGAAATAATGATAAATTTCCCCAAAGAGTTTTTACTTAAAATTCCCAAAACGGATTTACATTTACACTTGGACGGTTCTTTAAGAATTCCTACTCTTATAGAACTTGCCAAGGCGGAAAATATTAAACTTCCCGCCTATACCGAAGCAGGTTTGCGTAAAGAAGTTTTTAAAGATAAATATAAAAACCTCGGCGAATATTTAAGAGGTTTTTCCTACACGGTTGCCGTTATGCAGCGCGCGGAAAATATAGAACGCATCGCCTACGAACTTGCCCTTGATAATATAGCAGAAGGCGTGCGCTATATAGAAGTCCGCTTTGCGCCGCAGCAGCATTGCTCCAAAAATTTAACGCCCAGCGACGCCGTGCGCGCCGCCGTCAACGGTCTTAGAAAAGCGGAGGCCGAACATAATGCCAAGGCGGAAGTTAAAGCGGGTAAAGATATTCCTTTCCACTTCGGTATAATACTTTGCGCAATGCGCAGTTTTAACAAAGATATGTCGCCTTATTACGCCTATCTTATACAAACGCTTGAGCATGCAGAAAAGGACGAAATTTTTGCCCTTGCCTCCTTAGAACTTGCCCGCATAGCGGTAATACTTAAAAAAGAAGGCAACCCGATAGTCGGCTTTGATTTGGCGGGCGAAGAAGCAGGCTTTCCCGCCGAGGACCATTGGAAATCTTACCAATATGTGCACGAGGCTTTTATCCGTAAAACAGTACACGCGGGCGAGGCTTACGGGCCCGAATCTATCTTCCAAGCCATTACCGAATGCCACGCAAACCGCATAGGCCACGGCACATTTTTATTTGACGCGGAAAGCATAAAAGACAAAAGCGTAAAAAATAAAAAGCATTATGTGGAAGAATTGGCGGGCTATATCGCCAGCGAACGCATCGGCGTGGAAGTTTGCATAACAAGCAATTTGCAAACATTGCCGCAGATTAAAAAGGTGTCCGAACACCCGATATCAGAGATGATAAAACGCGGCCTTTCCGTCAGCATTTGCACGGATAACAGGCTGGTTTCCAACACCACCGTTACCAAGGAATACGAACTGCTTTGCAAAAATATTCCGCTTACAAAAAGAGAGTTTAGGAATATTGTTATAGCGGGTTTTAAGGGAAGCTTCTTCTTTGGTCCTTATAACGACAAGCGTAAGTTTGTGCGTAAAGCGGTGGAAATGTATAACAGGCTGGAAGCGCAGTATCTTAAATAATTCTTGCGCCGTTTAGCATCTTAAAATTTAAACCCCCGTTCCTTTTTTGGCGCGGGGGTTTTTACTTTTAAATATTTTGCGTAGCGGGGGAAACAGAATTTGTTTGTACCGCTTCTCTTATTTCTATGCCGTAATGCTTATTTACTTGCTTTATGGCAAGCTGATGAAAGTAGTCGTAATATTCAATTTCCAAGTTTTCGGTGGGGCCTTTTAAAACAATCAATCTGGGGCAATAGACAAAGGTTTTGCCTTGTTCTTTTGCTTGTTTTATTTGCGCTTCGCGCGCGGCATTTTGCTGATAAAGATTTACATAAGGCACGGCAAAGCGCGGCATGGCTAGGACGGCAAACGCGACTGCAGCGGCAAAGATGTATTTATAAAGTTTAAATTTATAAACTTCCTGCAGATATTCAACAAAAAATATAAAAGCGACAATGGCAAAAAGAGATGCGGAATAAAACACGCGCAAAGATATTGCGGGCGCGTTAAACAAAACAAAAGCCAGCGTAAAGCTTACGCCCCAAAAGAAAACGGAATATAAAAAGTTTTTATTTTTTAATACGGGCGCGGGCTTATCCCCGTCGGCTGCGCAAACGGCAAGGCCGATAATATTTATTATCGGGATAAAGAAAGATATTCTAAAAAAGTCGTTCATCTTGCTTGCGTGCATAAACATTTTTTTGAGCATTGAAGACTGGCGGAAATCCTCAAACACCCAGTAATCAAGCCTTTTATAAAGCCCGGGCGCGCCAAAAAGCGCGGCCAAACCCGCCGCAATACCAGCCAAAGCCCAGTAATACCAAAAGGGCGGTTTTATTTTTTTATACAGGCAGTAGAGGCCGAACAGGACAAACATGCAAAGCGCCATAGGCGCATTATTTTCATTACTCATACCCGTAAAGAAAGCCGCAATAAAAACACCCGCTTTTACCCACAGATTATTGGGCGGTATAAAGCCTTTCTCCAAGTTTAGGCGCAGCAGTATCAAAAGCAGTAAAAAACACGGCATAAGCCAGCTGTAGCTGCACGCGCCGTTCATCCAAAAGATTGTATTATCGGGCTGGGCTGCGGCAAATACGGACGCCAGCATTATTATGCTAAATGGCAAGAAATCTTTTAAGGTTTTAAAATCAGGCAGGCGCAAAAAGATAAGGCCGTAAAGCTGAAAAACCACAAGCAGCTGAACTAAAGGATTTAATGCCAAAAACGACCATTGCCCCAAGTATAAAAGCACATTGTTTACAAGCGCGCCTATGCGGGTATTTTCCGTCATATAGGCCGACATAAAGCCTCTAAAAATATCTTTTACGGAGGCGTAATCTATCCTGTACTCGTCCATTCCGTACGGGCGCAAGGCGGAAAATATAAATATAAAAATAAGATAGGCGGCAATCCCCGCAGCCCATAAAAAATATGCTTTGTTTTGTTTGTTGGAGGACATTACTAAATAACCTCGTTGGAGGATTTAATGTCGTATATCTCTTTATTATTTATAAGTTGAACGCCAAAGAAGTGTTTGGTAGCGGAGGTATCCTTCCTGCTAAGTACGTCAAAAAAAGTTATGCTTAAATTTTTTGTAGGGCCTTTAGAAGGAATAAGCTCGTCGCACCAAAGATAATCAAGTTGCTTTTCCAAAGCATTTTTTATTGCGGCAGTCCTGCTTTGCTCTTGGGAATAGAGATTAAGATAAGGTTCTGCGAAAGAAGGAAAGATTATTACGCTAAGAGCCATAGCTGCCGCAAAAAGATATTTATATATATTAAAAGCATAATTGCCCTTAAGATACTTAATAATAAATATAAAAGAAAATATTGAGAACATTGAAGCCGCATAAAAAGCGCGCAGCGGCGCGGTAGGCTCAATAAAAAGCAGCAGGGCGGTAGTAATGGCAAGCAGCCAACATACAACGCTGCAAATGAAATCTATATTTTTTATTGCCGTATATTTTTTATCCCAAACAGCAAGTCCCATTCCAAAAATTGTTATTACGGGCAGCAGAAGGTTGGCAAAAAGGAAATCATTAAAATTAGGGAGATGCAAAATAAGTTTTTGCTTTAATGTCATATTGCGGAAGGAATCATAATGTATGGTATTGGGATTTTTGTATGGCCCGGGTGCGTAAAAAAGTGCGATAACCCCTGCCACCAACCCCGTAAGGCCCCAAAAAAACCAAGATGGTGTTTCTATTTTTTTACATTTACAATAAAAATAAAATCCAATAAAAACAATTACACCCATAGGCCCGTTGCTTTTATTGCTCATTCCCACTATAAAGCCCGCAAAAAGCATAAGGATTTTTGTAAATAAATTATCGGGTAGAGTATATTCGTGTTCTATAATAAGTCTGAACAGGCACAGCACGCTTAAAAATACCAAAAATACCC
>JAEXBW010000032.1 GCA_023393825.1 Elusimicrobiota bacterium
ATTTTAAGGGGTTGGCGGCCTCGGTAAAACCTACTCTGTCCGTATCCCATATTGAAGGCGAAGAGGCAAGGGAAGAAGACGGCCCCTGTCCCGCTTTATCTTTATAAGCGGAAAGAAGATTTTTGTAGTTTTTAGCAAGCTCGGGATATTCTTTTAAAAATTCCTCTTGAGAAAATTTAGGGTCCGCAAATTTACTTTTAAGCGTGGCGGAAATAAATTTACGCAACTGCGGCAAAGAGGCAAAAAAGCTGTTTCCATCCCCGCCCATGTGTGCAACGCCTACCACTTTGCCATTGTTGCCAAGCTGCACCAGCGGACCGCCGCTTGTGCCGTGGCCTGTTTCGGGGTAAAGTTTATAAACGGGTTCTGCGCCTTTTCCAAAACTAAATTTGGCGTCTTCTAAGGTAATTTCCATATTACGCAGCCATTTGTCTTTGGGATATCCCGCCGCAAGCAGCGTTTCGTTAATGGAAGGTTCTCTAAAGGATAATTCAAGAGGTATTTTTTCTTCCAAAAACCCTTTTTCAGGCAGGATGAGCGCAAAGTCGTACCCGCGGGTAATCATAGACCTTGCAAAAACTTTACCAAAGGATAATATACCCTCTTTGTCTAAAATCTCCACCATCTCATCGTCGCGCACCACATGCGCGGCAGTTACAATCATCGGCAGTCCGCGGTACTTTATATAAAACCCGCTGCCGCCAGACTTATCGCTCCTGCGGGTAATTTTAAATGTAGCCTGCTCTACTTTATCTACAATATCGGCGTTTGCCTGCGCGGACAAGAGATTGACCCCTACAGATAAATCAGGAGGAGTATTAAACCTTGCTTTTTTAGGCAATATTAACCCGCCTGAAGATATGTGAGCGGAGATAAGATTATTATAATTCTTTACAAAATCGGGATAGGAGGGCAGCCATTGCACTCTGTTAACAGGGTCAAGAATCATCTCTCTTGCAAGGGAAGTCATAAAACTTCTTAAGGTTTTAAGGCCTATAAATAAAGCATTTTCCTGATTGTAGGTTAAGGCATAAGCAACTCCCGCGACGCGCGTGTTTAAATCCCCCACAAGCAAAGGCCCGCCGCTGCTGCCGTATGTAAGGTTATCGGCGGTGGTTCTGTAAAGCGGCGCCTTGCTGGCGGGTAAATTATAATTATTTTCAAAAACAGTAAGTACGCTTCTTGCATACTCTTTTCCGCTGGGGAAACCCAAAGCCATAACAGGCTGCATAACTTCAGGTTCCTTTAATGATAACTGAAACGGCATCCTGCCCTGCAAAAAGGACGGCTTAACAAAAATGGCCGCTAAATCCATCGCGGGAGAAAAAACAGACTTTAAAACAACCCCTGTCGTTTTCTGTCCGTTGCTGTCTTGAATATATACAAATTTATTTTCCCGCACTACGTGGCCTGCGGTTATAACAACAGGCATACCGCGGTAATTTAAAAGAAATCCGCTGCCAATATCTCCCTCGGAGCGGGAAATTTTAAAAGAAGCTTTTTCCTGCTGAGAAGGTGTAAGAAAATCGTTTAAAATACTGCCTTTGCGGGGCGGGAATATCATCTTTGAGTTTAAAGACATTAATGATATTTTGTAGTAGTTTTCAAAAGCTTTCTGCGGCATTAGCATGGCATTGTTAAAAGCAATAGCTCTGTTGCCAAGGTTTAACATATTAACAACCTGTTTAATACCGACTGTATTTTGGCCTAAAGCCTTTAAGGTTTCAACAGGAGCCAAAACATTTTGCGCCGCGCTGCCCAAAAGGCTTTGCGCCGCACCCTCAAACCCGCTTGCCCCGTTTGCGGAATAGGTAAGGCCTACTTTGCCCGAGGCCTGCAAAAAGCCCATATTATGGAAGGTTAAATTTTCGCCTAAAGAAAGGCCCGTGCCTGTATGCACAAAGTCAAAACCGCGCTGTTTAAGCCCGCGGTAAACGGTATTTTTAAAAGTGTATTCCTGCGCGAAAGCTTCATTCTGCGCAAGCTGTAAGCCGCGCGATTTATCGGCGGAATACATATACTTTCTGGGCAGGGTATAAGGCGCGTCGGCCGCGCTTTGCGCCGCTGTTTGCGCGCTTTTTTGCGAGGCAGAAACTTTTGCAGGCAGTTTTTTTGCTTTATATTTAGACGCAACTTTAGTCTGCAACAATTTTTCCTGCTGAGTCAATAAATCTTTGGAGTAAACATTAAAACCGTTTTTATACTCTTGCGCGCTTATATAAGAAGGTATCGCGCCGCCCTTTGATAAATCCGTAAGCCCTACGCTAACCGCTTTATTAATATCTTTTGAAATTCTGCCTATATTACCGTGTGAGGAAGCGGTATAGTGAGAAGACGCAAAAAACTCTTTTGAGGCAACTCCTTCCACGGTGTTAAGCCCGCCTTTAGCGGCTGTCTTGGCGGCGGAGCGGTATACGGCGTTTTTATAAACATAATTTGCCGTACTCATTGAGTTTTTACCCGCCAGATATTTAAGCGCGCTATACTGCACCTGCGCTCTTTTAACCATTGCTGGCATATTAACTATAAGTTTTTTACTGCCTTTAAAAAGGTTTATTACGCCCGCCCAAATCTTATCGCTGTTCTTTGCCGCGCCCTTTGTTATTGCGCCGAGTATAAAGACATTTGTAACGGCTTCGGCGGGGCGGTCTTTAAAGTTAAACATACTCTTCCAAAAGCCTTCAATTTCCTGCTCGTTATTTTGGAATGCGATATCGGAATAAAAACCCTCGTCGCTAATCACTTTTACGGGGGATGCGCCCTTATATCCCATTAAGGCGACATAAGTTTTACCCAGTTCGTTTTTAAGTGCGGCGCGGAGTTCTTGGTCAATTTCGGAGTCTTTGTTTAGTGCAAAATAATCGTTGTTAATGCGGTCCGCCATATATAAACGCAAGGCGGCTTTTTCCGTCGCGGGCAAATCGGACTTAAGGGCAAGGTTGGCAAGCGCAATATCTCTGTGGCAGGTTACCATTGCGGCGGAAGGCAAAGGCGCGGTAAGCAAAAATTTAAATGCGTCTTTCCAGTCGTCGCGGGCGGAATAAAACTCCCCGTACATTCTTATTGCCGATGAAAGTTGTGCGGGCTGCTTAACTTCCGCAGCGGCATATAAGTAAATTGTTTTTATATCTTTTTTGCCGCTGCTTTGCTGTTTGTACATCTCGTTAACTACCGCAGGTGCTTTGGGTGTTCTGTACTGGCGGAAGGGCTTTTTGCCGCCCTTAAACGCCGCGCATACGCCGCCGCCAAAACCGTCTTTATGCGTGCAGGTTTCTTTTATCCACTGGTAGCTGTTATCAAATGCTTTTACAAGCGCAAAAGGGTCCACATAACCTGAGGTTACTTTAGTTATCGGGTTTGATTGTTTGGCAAGTTTATTTATTATTTCTTCAAAATAAACCTTGCCGCCTCTATCCGCCAAGACGGGCGCGGCATACTGCATAAAATTAACTTTTGCTTCCTCTCCCGTGTTCTCGTCCGTCATAGCGGAAGATATTTTGGAAAGTTTTACAAGCTCGGGATTATAGCTGTTTAAAAACAACATCGCATTGCCTGTTTTATCGCTGTCGCATTTATCAAGCTTGCCCACGCAGTTGTTATACTGGGTTCTGTAAAGAGTGCTTATTTTGTAGTAAAAATCTCTGTTTGTTAACTCCGCGTTAAACCAAATAATCGGCAATACCGCGCTGTATATTGTGGAGTGCAGCTCCTGCGAAGTTCTTGCCTTGCCCGCCGCCACATTATAAAAACTTGCTATAAAAGCATTTGCGGTTTTATTAAAATCGTCACGCTGTTGTTTGGTTTTTAAACCCGTGGCATTTAGTTTTAATATACGGTCCGCGGCAAATTTTAAATCTGCGGAAAATTTAAGGTCGCTCTGCATTTTTGCAGATATCAATGGTTTTACGACGCGCGTATTATCCTGCACGGCAACATACTGCTGACGATTGTAATTCATTATCTCGTTAGCAACCTGCCCGAAACCCTGCCCGTACACAAGGCAAAGTATAAGGATTGTTGAGGTAAATTTTCTGTACGCGCTATTAATCATAATAAAATAATATAGTTTTATTCGTCTGACTGCAAGGGACTTATGACCTAAGCCCCTTAGGTCTTTTTGCCCTTATTGTTATGGTACTTTTAAAATGGTAACATTCCTAAGTAAATCTTCTTTTTTTGGTAAATTATGAACTTTTTGCAAAAAATACTGCTTTTTTCGGCATTTTTTACTGTTTCCTCGGCGGCCTTTGCGCAAGAGGGGCCTTCGGTAAGAGTTGTTTATTTTTCCGACGAATACAGCATAGGTTCCAATCTTCAAAATGCTTTCCAAGATGTTTTACTTAAAGGCGGCACGCTTTACACCATAGACAGGGTGGAAAAGCTGCCCACGCTATTTAACGGCAACTCTTACATTTTAAACCTACCCCCCGATATAGAAGATTCCTCTTTGGAAGAAACCAATGTCTACTACAAAAGCATAGGCAAAAAAGAAGCCGTTATAACAGGCTCTTCGCTTATGGTGCAAAGCCCTTCTTTTGACAAGAACATAAAAGAAGCCCTGCTTAAAACCGCGCAGGACGGCGCTTCCGCCAAAAGCTATGTGGCGGCTGATATGATTTCCGCCCGTACGGGCCTTTTGGCATTAAACACGGGCGGCACTTTGGAAGTGCTTTCCACCGATATAGGCCGCTTAAAAGGCAGCTGGGTACCCGCCGTGCTGGTAAATTACCATCTTTATAAGGGTTTGGATAAAAGCGTAGTTTCGATATTTGAAAAGCCTTTAGGCGGCATCGGCGCGTGGAGCGACGCCGTGGCGGATATAACAAAGCAGGAAAAAGAAAAACCTTTAATTATAAGCACGGGCGGATATTACCCTTACGAAAGTTTGGCACAGCAGCCGCAGTTTTTTGCCGATTACTGGAAAGAGCTTAAAGCAGACGCGCTTGCCGTTAACCCCAAAGACATAGAATTTTTACTTTCCGTCCAAAAAGAAACGCAGGATATTCCCCCGCTCTTGGCCTCTAATATAGAACCTGAAGCCGCAGACACGCCAAACCCTTTTGTAAAAACGCTTTTGATAGAACGCGGCGGCGTTAAAACAGGCATATTTTCCCTCGTGCAGGAGGCTCCGCTACGCGCGGCCGACGGCAAAAACATTCCTTTTAAAGTAACAGACGCCACGCTTGCCGCGCAGCAGGCGGTAAACGATTTACGTTTTAAAGATAAAGCCGATTTTATTATTTTAGTTTCCCACCTTGACGATATGGAACTTAATAAAATCTTCCAAAACGTGTACGGCGTGGATATGGTTATAACCGCGCAGAGGAAAGATAATTCTTCCCTTAGAAAGCACAAAATAGAGCTGGAAGACTGGAACAGAGAAAGGCATTCCACCCCCGCATATATCTCCGCCAATAACGGCTATGTTTTGGGCGATACGCGCATCACTTTTAAACAAAATTCAGGCGGGCTTACGCCTTCTTTGATAGAAGACGGCACACCGCGCGACTTATATTACAACAATACCTTTTCCAACCGTTTTTACGCCGTAAACAAGCAGCTTTTCAGCGGTATTACAAAACAAGGCGGGGAAATTTTGCCAAGCGCAAAAAAGGTTTCCGCCTACGGGCAGGAAAGATACCTTTCCTATACTCCGCTGGAGTTTTTTAATATGGCGGCAGCGATAATAAAAAAACAGACAAAGAGCGAAGTTTCTTTAGTAAAAATTCTGCCGTTTAACGAACAGTTTTTAGGTAATCTTACCGAGGAAGAAGTTAAAAAATGGCTTGGCGCGGACGACCCCGTTGTTAACGCCGCAATTAAAGGCGACACCCTTAAAAAGATTTTAAAATATGCGGACTTCAACCCCGTATTTAACGGCAATACAACCGATTATTCCCTTTCCGTTTCGCTTGCCTGTGCGGGCGTTACAAAAGAAGATGACAAATATAAAATAAACGCGCTAAGCGTAAATGATGACGAGTTTTATTATGTGTCCTTCCCCGCCTCTCTTATGCAAGAGCGCTTTATCCCGCCCGAAGTAAAAAATAATATTTTTATCCGCAAGGAAGCCCCCTTAAAACTCCATGGCGTTGTGGTGGATTATCTTAAAAAAATAAAAGAATCAAACAAAAGAGCGGCGGCCACTTTGTTTGACGCTTATATGCAGGATTATAACTTCCGCAAAGAAAATAACCTCCCCCCGCAGGACGAAATTACGCAGCAGCTGGACCTTAAAATGCAGGATATAGGCCCGCAAGCCGTGCAGGAATATTTTGAGGAAGAAAACGGCGGGGAATATACCAAAGAACTTTTTGCGCTTATGGAAAACCGCCCGCAAGTGTACGGACAGTGGAGATATAACCTTAAAAATCTTTCTTTACAGGCCACCAGCACAGAGGTTAAAAACGCGCAGTACTATCAAAACTTTTCCAACAGCCGTTTAACTTCCGACAGCCAAAAAGTTTTGCAGGGCAGGCTTAACGCCGCGGCGGAATATTATAAAGACAGAATACGCTGGAATAATAATTTACTTTTGGAATACGGCCGCGTAAGTTTGCGCAGTTATTCGGGAACAAAATCCGCCAACGAAAGTATGGATAAAATTTCCCTCTCCACCGATTACACCTATAAATGTATAGACGTAAAAGATACTTTAGGCGGCTTTTTGCTGGGTCCTTTTTTAAGCTTGGGTTATGATACCGAGTTTACCCGCCCCGTTGATTCCCCCCGCTACAAAGCCCTGCGCGGCAAAGGCGGCATAAGACTGTTTGAAGGTAAATACCTTAAAGATTTATACCTTGCCCTCGCACCTGAAGTTGATTTTACTTATGCCACGCCCAGCAATAAATACGCGTGGGAATTTGGCGTAAAAGTGGAGCAGCCCGTAAACACAAATACCAAGGCAATTTACCGCGCTATGGTAAGGGACTTTTTTGTAGCGGATAATAAAAACAATACGGATTATTCTTACGAAATAGAACTTGATACCCGTCTGGAAACTGAAGTCTGGCGCAAGTTTGCCGTCGCGCCTTTTATAACCTACTATCAGGCAAAAGCAAAAGGTTTCAACCAAACGGGCAGCAACCTTTACATAGGCGTATCTTTATCTTACTCCAGACTTTTCAAACGCCTTCCTTTTTAACGCGCCGCGCAAACCGCGCACGATATATTTAGTAGAATATTTTTATGACTCTTACCGAGTTTGACAAAAACATTTCCGCACAAAACCCGTCTTTAACCCTTGTCGGAGTAGACGAGGCAGGCCGCGGCCCTTTAGCGGGGCCTGTGGTTGCCGCCGCGTGTTATATACCGCCGCAGCTTTACAATCACGAAGTTATGGCGCAGATAAACGACAGCAAAAAACTTACCCCTTTAAAACGCCAAAAAATATTTAATGTTCTCCAAACCCTGCCTATAGTTTACTGCACGGGCTTTTCCACGGGCGAGGAAATTGACCGTATAAATATTTTGCAGGCCACCTTTGCCGCCATGCGCCGCGCGCTGGCTAAATTTGAAGATAAACAAATTATCGCCCTTATAGACGGCAATCATACCATACCCGCGTTAAAACACAGCCAAAAGGCGATTATAGACGGCGACGCTTTATCTTTAAGCATAGCCGCCGCCAGCATAATAGCCAAAGTTACAAGAGATAATTTTATGGAAGTTATAGACAAGCAATATCCCGTTTACTGCTTTGCCGCGCATAAAGGTTATGGCACAAAGCAGCATATAGAAGCTTTAAAAAAATACGGGCCGTGCAAAGAACACAGGAAAACTTTTGAACCTGTTTCCTCCATTTGCTGCGGGCTTTTTAGCGGGGATAAATGTTAACGCAAAAACGCCAATACGGCAACGCGGCGGAAGACCTTGCCGCAGATTACCTTAAACAAAACGGCTACAAAATTATAGAGCGCAATTACGCCTGCAAAACGGGCGAGATAGATATAATAGCGCAAAAGGGCGGTTGCCTTATTTTTGCGGAAGTTAAAGCGCGTTCCACACAGGCCTTCGGCGGGCCTGTGGGCGCTGTTACGGCCGCCAAACAAAAAAGAGTGGCCAATACCGCCATGTGCTATATAAAAGAGAAAAAGCCTAAATTTGACAGTTTAATGTTTGATATAATAGCCGTACTGGACGGTAAAGCGCAGCATATACAAAACGCTTTTGTCCCCAACAATTTTACGCTGTAAAAAATAAATGAGAGGTGGATATTTATGACTCAGCTTGATACGGTAAAGAAAGCGGCAGCATTTATAAACAAAAAGACTAAAAACTTTAAGCCCGAAATTGCTTTTATAACAGGCAGCGGCCTTGCGGGCTGCGCGCCCGAAATGGAAGGCAAAGTAGTAGTTCCTTATTCCTCTATTCCCGGTTTTTTAAAAAGCACAGTTGCGGGCCACAGCGGCAACCTTATTTTTGGTACATATAAAGGTAAAAAATTGGCCGTGATGCAGGGCAGATTCCACTATTACGAAGGCCACGCGATGAAGGACATCGCCATCGCCGTAAGAACGCTTGGTATGCTGGGCGTTAAAACCATTTTGGTATCTGCGGCGGTAGGCTCCATAAACGCAAAGCTTATCCCCGGCAGCCTTGCCGTGCTTAAAGACCACATTAACTTTATGGCAAACAATCCGCTTATCGGCAATTACGACCCTGCCTTCGGCCCTATGTTCTGCGATATGAGTACCACCTACGACGCCGACCTGCGCAAAATTGCTTTAACGCTTGCAAAAAAGCATAAAGTAAACGCGGGCGAAGCCGTGTACCTTGCAGTAACAGGCCCTAACTTTGAAACGCCTGCGGAAATCCGCGCGTTTAAAACCTTGGGCGCGGACGTTGTCGGTATGTCCACCGTGCCTGAAGTTATTGCAGCCCGCCAGCTTGGTATGCGTATATGCGGTTTAAGCTGGGTAACAAATTTGGCAAGCGGTATATCAAAACACCCCTTAAGCCACAAGGAAACTTTGGAAGAAACCAAAAAGATTGAAGGCAAGTTCAGCAAAATCTTGGCGGATTTAATTCCGAAACTTTAAAATAAAATGCGCGATAAAGTCATAAAACTGGGCAAGGAAACTTTAATTTACGGCACTTCCACGATAGCGGCAAGGCTGTTTAACTTTTTCCTCGTTCCTTTCTACACTTATTACCTTGTTACTACGGATTACGGCACGGTTGCCACGGTTTTTGCCTTTATCGCGCTTACAAATATCGTATATCAGTACGGTATGGATCAGGCTTATCTGCGCTTTGCGGCGGATAAAAATTCTAAAGATACCTTTTCCACACCGTTCACGGCGGTACTGGTAAGCGCGGTAATATTTTCCGCAGTTATTTTTGCGCTTGCGCCGCAAGTCGCGCTTATCATCGGCGCGGGGGAAGAAAACGCTTACCTTATAAAACTTTCCTGCGCCATAATGGCCTTTGACGCTTTAAATATTATCCCGTTTGCCAAGCTGCGCTTTGAGCATAAAGCATGGCATTTTGTAACGGTGCGCACGCTTTCCATAATGGTAAATGTGGTTGGCAATATTTTGGCTTTGGCTTATTTTAAAGCAGGTATAGAAGGCATTTTTTACGCGGGCATTTTTGCTTCTTTAGCATCTTTGGTTTTACTGCTGCCCGTGATAATAAAAGAATATACGCCGAAATTTGATAAAGCTTTATTTAAAGAGATGTTTTCTTTCGCTTGGCCGTTTATCCCCGCGGGTATGGCAAGCCTTTTGGTTAATGTTATAGATAAGCCCATTCTTTCGCACTTAGCAGGCCTTAGCGACGTTGGTATATATCAGGCCAACTGCAAGATAGGCATTTTTATGATGTTGATAGTTTCTATGTTTGACCAAGCGTGGCGTCCCTTTTTTATACAGTACTCAAAAAAGGAAGACTGCAAACTTTTATTTGCCAAAATACTTACTGCGTTTACGGCGGTTTCCACATGGGTATTTTTAGGCCTTACAATGCTTATAACCACCGTTATAAAAACACCCATTTTCGGCTTTAACCTTATCCACAAAAATTACTGGAGCGGGCTTAACATTATTCCGCTTGTTTTGGCGGGTTATCTGCTTTACGGTTTTTATATTAATTTTATGGTCGCGCCCGTGCTTACCAAAAAAACAAAAGTGCTTATGTGGATTACTCTTTTAGGCGCGCTTGCCAGCGTGGTTACCAACCTTACTTTGGTTCCGCTCGTCGGTATTGTGGGCGCGGGCTGGGCAATATTTGCAAGCTACGCCGTTATGGCTTTAAGCTTGTTTATATTTTTACAGCGCAATTACCCTATAGAATATGAGTATAAAAAAATAACGCTTATGGGCGCAGGCGTTGTGCTGGGTTTACTTATAAACACCATTTTGGGGGAAGATATTACGCTAACCTCCACCGTCGTAAAAGTTATATATCTTGCGCTATATCCCGCATGGGCGGCTTTTGTTATACTTAAAGTAAGAGCAACCAAAAACTATTAATTTTGACGGCATAAAAAAAGAGCCTTTTTAAAAAGAAGGCTCTTTTTTATTTGTATCATTAAAAATTATTTCACGCTCAAAAGCGTAAGTTTAAGTTTTGCAAGGCCGTGTCCGTCGGTTATGTTTATAACGGTCGGCAGCGTGCTTTGCCCGTAAACCTGATAGTCCTCAAAAATAAAAACCTTTTGCACTATAAGTTTTTTCTGCTCCAGTTTATAGGGAAAGCTTAAACCTTTCTTAAAGTAATAGCTGCTTAAATAAGGCTCCCCCTTAAAAGTTATTTTATAATCCTCACCGCGCAGGGTGGAATAACCCGCAAAATTTTGAGGCTTTTGTATAAGCGTTTTTATAATCTCTTCAAATACGGTTTGCGCCTGTTGGTCCAAAGAAAGTGCGGAAGATTTATAAACAAAATTACTGCCGTCAAACACAGCTTCCAGCAGGGTGGCGGCAAAATCGCCCGTTATTTTAACGCGGACGCTTTGCTCCTCCGTCTTAAGCGTAAGCAGGGCGGCGTAACTGCTGCCTTTGGCTTCTCCCTCCGCCTTAAAAGCGGCAAAGGTAAGGCCGTTTTGCAGGAAAACGGGGTAATTGCGTTGCGGCTCTTTTGCACCTTTTGTACCATAAGGTGCGCAAGCGCCAAGCAAAGTTAAGGCTAAAAGTATTTTTATTATTTTCATATACAAAACCAAGGTCTTTTTATATTATATTATTATGGTCAATTTATTTCTTTATTTTCTGGCTTTCGCTTTCGCCTTTCTGCTTACTTTTACGGCTATGCCGCTGCTGCGCAGCACGCTTGGCGGCAAACTTAAAGATACCCCTACACAACTTAAAAACCATACGGGCATTATCCCGCTTACAGGCGGTGCGGCAATAGCAACAGGCTTTGCGCTAAGCCTTATATTAATAAGATTTTTAACGGACTTTCCCACAGGCACCCTGCGTAATTTGCGCGGACTGTTTATAGGCGGCGCGCTGGTATTTATAGGCGGAGTTTTTGACGATTTTAAAAAACCCGCAGGCATAAGCCCTTACACCAAATTGCTCTTTCAGGCTGCCGCCGCGCTTATACTTATACATTACGGCGTTTGCGTGCAGTTTTTGCCAACCCCGTTTAACCATATAATAACGGTGCTGTGGGTGGTCGGTCTTACCAATGCCTTTAACCTTATTGATATTATGGACGGCCTTGCCGTAAGTCAGGCGGCTTTAGCGGCTTTAGCCTTTGGCATTATAGCTTTACCGTCGGAATTTATTTATGTAAACTTTGCGGCCTTCGCGCTTTTGGGCGCGTGTCTGGCATTTTGGCCCTATAATCACAGCAAAGCTAAAAAGACTTTTTTGGGCGATAGCGGCAGCAACCTTTTGGGCTTTTTGCTGGCGGCGGTGGCCCTTGGCACAAATTATTCCAGCATAAACAGTATGGCGGTATTTGTGCCGCTGCTCATTTTGGCTGTTCCTTTGTTTGATACTGCCTTTGTTTCCGTCATAAGGATAGCAAAGGGCATATCCCCGCTTAAAGGCACGCCCGACCATTATCCCCTGCGGCTTATGCGTATGGGTTTAAAAAAGCCCCTAATTTTGTTATTATCTATAATTGCCGCCTTACTTTACGATGCTTTAGCATTTTTTATAACCAAAACCACGGGCGGCATATCTTTGGCGATATATCTTACTGTGCTTTCAGCCCTGCTGGGGCTGGCGCTGTGGCTTAAATTAAAAACAAAATAATATGCAAAACCAAACCATAATAATAGGGGCGGGGGTAAGCGGTCTTTCGTGCGCTTATCACCTGCAGCAAGCGGGCCGCGCGGATTATACCGTGCTGGAGGCTTCGCCGCGTTACGGCGGGCTTTGCGCTTCTTATAGCAAAGACGGTTTTACCTTTGATTACAGCGGCCACCTTTTGCATATCGCCAGCAAATACGGCCTAAAACTTACGCAAAAACTTTTGGGCAAAAACGTAAATCTTTTAAAGCGCAAAGCATTTGTACATCTTTACGGCAAAACAGTTCCGTTCCCGTTCCAGAATAATCTTTATTTTATGGAAGACGACAAATTTATAAGCAGCTGTGTGCAGGACGCCCTTTTAAGCTACAAACAAAATAAACCCAAAGACGCGCCTATGTTTAAAGACTGGGCTTTAGCGCTTTACGGCAAGTCAATCTGCCAGCATTTTATGTTTCCTTACAATCAAAAACTTTGGCAGACGGATTTAAAAAATTTAACCTCCGCATGGTGTGGTAGTTTTGTGCCTTCCTCCACTTTGGAAGATATAATAAAAGGCGCGTACGGCAAACAGCGCAAAGATTACGGCTATAATACCCATTTCTTTTACCCTAAGACGGGCGGCGCGCAGGCTTTGTGTGATGCGCTTGCCAAAAAAGCTGCAAATATAAACTTAAACACCGCCGTTACGCAAATTGATTTAAAAGACAAAACCGTTACGGCAAACAGCAAGGAAATATCTTATAAAAACCTTGTAAGCACTATGCCTTTAAAAACTTTGGGCGGCATTATAAAGGGTTTGCCCGCCGATATAAAAAAACAATTTTCCCTGTTAAAGCATAACAGCGTTTATGTGCTTAACATAGCCGCTACGGGCAAAACGAAAGACGGGCATTGGTACTACTTTGCGCAGGACAGTTATCCGTTTTACAGGATTGGCGTGCAGTCCGCATTTTCCCCCGCAAACGCCCCGCAGGGCGCGTGCAGCTTTTATGTGGAATTTGCCTTTCCCTCCGACGCTAAAAAGCCCGACTTTAAAAAACTTGAAGAGCAAACATTTAAGCATCTTAAAGAACTCGGCTTTATAGAGCAGCAGGAAAATATATTATTTGCCGACTGGCTTGAAATCCCGCAAGCCTACCCCGTTTACGACACGGCCTACGCCGACGCGCGGGAAAAGATTGTTGCGTACCTCTCCTCCCAAAATATATACTTACTGGGTAGATACGGCGCCTGGGAATATTCTTTTATGGAGAAATCACTTTTAGACGGCGCGGCTTTAGCCGCCTGTCTGCTTAAGGTTTAATTATGAATGTTTTAATATACGGCGGAAGTTTTGACCCTGTCCACAAAGGACATTACGCGCTTTTAAAAGCGGCAATAAAACAGCTTAACCCTGATAAGGTACACCTGTTTACGGCCTATCAATCCCCCTTTAAGGAAAAACCGCAAACGCCTTTTGAAGTAAGACTGCAAATGGCGCGCGCCGTCTTAGGCCCGCTTTCGCCCAATATAATTTTTGACGATTTTGAACAAAAAGCCGCCCGCGTAACATATACATGGGAAACTGCGGAATATGTACGTTCACTTTACCCCAATGCCAAAATTTACCTGCTTGTAGGCACGGATTGCCTTAACGATATTCACCGTTGGAAAAACGCCCCTTACCTTTTTGAAAACTCAATAATTACGGCAGGCAAAAGAAAAGGTTTTAACTTTGAAACAAAAGATTTTAATTACCTTCTTTTAGAAGGCACTTTCCCTTTAGTATCGTCATCGCAGCTGCGCCTTGCCATTTTGTGCAACGGACTGCTGCCCACCAATCTGCCCCCTGCGGCAGCGCAGATGATAGAGCAAAATTTAATGTATGGCTTAAAGATGCACAAATGGCTGCAAGCCAATTTAAGGCCAAACAGATATTTACACGTTAAACTGGTGGCGCAGGCCGCCGTGGAACTGGCCAGACTTTACGGCGCAAACGCGGAAAAACTTGCTCTTGCCGCCATATTGCACGACGCGGCAAAATGTATGGGCAATAAAGACCTTGTGCAATACGCTTTGGACAATAAATTAAGCGTGCCAGACTTTGAGGATATATGCAAATATTCCCCCTCTCTTTTACATGCGGAAGTTTCCGCCCATTTGGCGCAAAAACTTTTTGAGATAAATGACCAAGAAGTCCTCTCCGCCATCAAAAGCCACACGCTTGGCCGCCCTGATATGGGCCTTGCCGAAAAAATACTTTTTATAGCCGATATGGCAAGCAAAGACCGCCGCCATAAAGACGCGCAGCGCGTACACGCCGCTTCGCTTAAATCCTTGGACGACGGTATGCTTGCCGCAATGCTTGTTAAACTTATGTTTACGGTGGAAACAAGCAAATGGCTGGCCCCCGCCGGCATACAATTATGGAACGAAATAATATCAAAACGCAAATAGTTCAGCGCCTTGTTGTGTATGCCGCCGCAGCCCTTTTGATATACGGGGGTTTTGCATACTTCCGCTCGCCCTGCGCGCAAAATCTTGCGCAAAGGAAGGAAACGGGCATAAACTTTTTGGTGCTTACGCAGCAGCCTATGTTTATCTCTTATAATCCCAAGGCAAAAAAGGCGGTGGTAAGCATTATTAACCCCAGCAAAAAGAACCCAACTTTGGAAGACGTGCTTAAAGAAGCCTCTATTTCCACCGACGATTTTATGTTTTTGGAACCAAGCACAAAAAGCCGCACGCAGTTTTGGGATTCCTTTAAAGATAATTTACACCAATGGAAGCAAAAACCTTATATCGTTTTCTTTTATATTTACGATTACATAAAGTTACGCAAAGATAAAAAAACAGATATTTGCGCGGCGGATTTTATAGCGCTTTCTTATGAGCTTACGTCGCTTGCTCCCGCTGATTTTTCCGTCATAAACAAAGAGCCGCAAAAAGCGCCCGCAAAAAAACGCAAGCAGGAAGCCGCCCCCGCGCAGCCGCAAATAACTTTGGCGCAGGATATAATAACCCCGCAGGAAGAAAAAAAGACAATAGTTATAGAAATTTTAAACGCGTCGGGCAAAAGCGGCCTTGCGGCGGAAGTTACCCGCTACCTAAGGGACCTTAACAATAAAGGCACGCTTAACTTAGACGTTATAAACTATTCCAACTTCCCCGCAGTTCAGCCCGAAACGCAGATAATAAACCACAGCGGCAATTTGGAAGATTTAAAAAATATAAGCTTATATTTGAACTTAGGGGATAAAGAGATTTTCAGCAAAACTGATAAAATTGCCATATCAGATGCTAAAATAATATTAGGGCAGGATTTCACCCTGCCAAAAACGCTAAATAAATGATAAACTCTATCAGAGGTATACTATGACTAAACAAAACACAAAAGAACTTGTAATAAAAACAGCCCGTATTATAGATGACAAAAAAGCAGAAGACATAAGAGTTTACGATTTAGGCGGTTTATCATCCCTTTGCGATTATATTATTATAGCCACAGCTACCTCCGCCCCGCACCTTGATTCTTTAGAGCAGGAAGCCAGCACGGAACTTAAAGCCGACGGTATTTACAAAACCAACAGAGACGGCGGCGACACAGGCACTTGGCGCGTTTCCGACTACGGCAATTTTATGTTGCACATAATGACGCAGGCCACAAGAGATTTTTATGCTTTAGATAAAGTATTCAGCTTCGGCAAAGAAGTTAACTGGCTTAAACCGGTTGAAAATAAGGAACCCGTTAAAAAAGCTACGGTAAAAACAGTAAAAAAGGCCGTAAAAAAAGCGGTAAAGAAAGTAGCCGCAAAGAAGCCCGCGGTAAAAAAGGCCCCCGCAAAAAAAGCGGCAGCCAAAAAAGTCGCCGTCAAAAAAACAACCGTAAAAAAGCCCGCAGTAAAAAAAGCAGCAGTAAAGAAAGTACCCGCAAAAACAGCCAAAAAAACTTCCGCCAAGACAGCTAAGAAATCAGCTAAGAAAGGTACAAAATAAATGTTAACTAAGTTAAAACTTAAAATTGAAGATAGAATTTTAAAAGACCAATATTTTTCAGAGTTTGAGGCCCTGCCCGAGATAGAATTAGCCCCGCCCCCGCCGCATATAGATGCGGATATTTCCCTTGTATGGGCGATGGCTGCCGCAAAACAGATAAGAAAGAACCCTTTAGACATTGCAAAAAAAGCCGCAAAAATTATTGAACAGTTAGAAGAAGTCGCCGTCTGCACGTCCACCGCGCCGGGCTTTATAAACATAAGGCTTAAAGACGAATTTTTGGTGGAGGCCGCACGCGACAGACGCCTTAAAAACAGAAACCTTGCCCCTAATGAAGTTTCAAAAGACAAGGTGCTTATAGAATTTGTTTCAGCCAATCCCACAGGCCCGCTGCACGTTGCAAGCGGCAGGGGCGCAAGCTTGGGCGACAGCCTTGTAAAAATCCACCGCGCGCTGGGCATTACCTGCGACGCGGAATATTATATTAACGACGCGGGCAACCAAGCCGAACTTTTAGGCGAATCTTTAAAAGCCAGAGTTGCGGGCAAAGAGCCGCCAGAAAACGGTTACCACGGCGAATACCTTATAGAACTTGCAAAACGCATCCCAGCCGATATGCCCGAAAATGAATACGGCCGCTTTGCCATGGAAGAGCTTATCAAAACCCAGCAGGAAGATATGAAAGCTTTTGAAGTGGAATTTACAAAGTGGTTTAGGGAAAGCCAGCTACATGGCGAAAACGCAATAAATACCGCTTTAGACTTTTTAAAATCTCAGGATAATGTTTACCAAAAAGACGGCGCAACTTGGCTTGGCACTACTGCCGACCACGACGATAAGGACCGCGTGCTTGTCCGCACGGACGGCCGCCCCACCTACTTTTTGGCGGATATTGCCTATCACAAAAATAAATATGACCGCGGCTACACTCACCTTATAGATATTTGGGGCGCGGACCACCACGGCTATGTGCCGCGTATGCAGGCCGCAGTTAAAGCCTTAGGCCAGCCCGAAGACTCTTTTACCGTTATCATTCACCAGCTTGTTCACCTTATAGAAAACGGCGAAAAGGTTAAAATGTCAAAACGCGCGGGAACATTTATAACATTGCGCGAACTTATGGACGATGTCGGCCGCGATGCGTGCCGCTTCTTTTTTGCAAGCAGAACGCCCAATGCCCATTTAAATTTTGATATTAACCTTGCCAAAAAACGCACCAACGAAAACCCTGTGTTTTACGTGCAGTATGTACACGCAAGAATTTGCTCCATATTTAAAGCCGCGCAGGACCAGCATTTGGAAGCCTTAAGCATCACCTCGCCCGTCAATCTTGCCCCGCAGGAAAGGGCATTGCTAAGCAAGATGCTTTGGTTTAAAAAAGTGCTTTTAACCTGCGTTAAGGATTTAAGCCCGCATCATCTTACCAGCTATCTTACGGAGCTTTCTTCTTTATTCCACTCGTTTTACGATTCCTGCCGCGTGCTGGACGAAAGCGATGCGGAAACAAGCAAATCACGTCTGTTTACATGCCAGCTTGTTAAAGAAAGAATTGCTAAAGGTTTAGAGCTTATAGGGGTTTCTTCCCCGCAGCAGATGTAAAAATCTGCAAAGATTAAAATCATAAGGAGAAGGTATGAAGAAATATCTTTTAACGGCATTGGCTGTACTTGCGGTGGCGGGGTTTACTTGCGCCCAAGACATATCTCAGGCGCGCAAAGCTTATGCTTCGGCGCTGTATCAACAGGCGGCGGACCAGTTTGCCCCCTTTACAAAATCTAAGGACGAAAATATAAGCTGGGAAGCGCGCCTTAAAACCGTGCTGGCTTACAATTATTTGGGGCAATTTGATAATGCTTTAAAAACAATTTTCTCTTATCCTGCCGCTAAAGACACTTTGTGGAACGCGCGCGCCCTTTATATAAAAGCATCTCTGCTTAACTATAATAACTCCATATACGAATCCCCCGACTTGGAGGAAACACAAACAGACCCTACCGCCTTTACCTACGAGCAAAAAGAAGCCGAAGTAAAAAAGGCTTATAGCGCTCTTTGGGATATGCGTAAGGATTTAGTTAACTTTCCCTCAAAACAAAGCGCGGACTATCTTAAAATAAATTACTCTAATTTAAACCCTGTTTTGCAACCTTCTTTATTTGATTTTTTTGCAAACAACTGGCAAAACAATAACACGGTGTCTAAAGAAAAAATATTGGAAGAAGCCTACACCTTGGGCGGCAAAGACAGAGATTATATAAGAGAAGTCTGGCGCGCGGAAAGACTTTTGATGTTTACGGATTACCAAGACAAAAAAAACAATTTGATTTTAGCAGGTTGCCTTGATTATGCCTCGGGCCTGAGCGAAAAGTGCAGCCCCTCCAAAGAGATGAAGCCCTATCTTTTTACCGCAAAAGAAATTATGGGTAAAGCAAAAGCCGCTATGGAAAGCGCGCAAATATATTTAAGCGCTAGGGAATACGAAAAAGCTGCCAACGCGGCAGACTATTGCCTTAAACTGCCTTTAAATTATTTTTCCCAATCCTGCAAAGATATAAAAAACAATTTGGAAAGGCCCATGCTTTCTTGGGAAGGCAGCGGTTATAATATAACTGATGTTCCCTCGGGGGAAGACGTTCCTTTAAAAGTAGTTTCTGCTAACGTAAAAAATTTTTATATTCATATCTTCCCGCTAAATGCGGAGGAGTTTTCTTATCCCTGCAATAACTATGCAAGAAGAGGCAAAGCCGCGCTTAAAGCTTCCGTCTGCTGGCGCAATTATCAGGATAATATAGAAAGAAAATTAGAAAAAGCAAAACCTTCCCGCACCCTTGCGGTAAATGTCAAATATCCCCAAAAGTACGCACCCGCCACAACTAAAGTTACTTTGCCCTATATCTCCGACGGTTTTTACGCCGTGGGTTTAAGTTATCATAATCGTTTTGAATACGATAACTACGTTATGTTATTAAACTTTACGGACCTTGCCGCCTTTGCAACGCAGTTTAAAACAATATCTAAGGATAAAATTAAAATACCGCTTTATAAAAAATATTTTAATGTTTACACCGTAGATGCAAAAACAGGCGCGTTAAGACCTAATATAAAAATATTTTCCAGTTTGGGAGATACAAAAACAGATATTAACGCCCAGGCTTTAATAAGCTATGAAGGCCGCAATATGGGAGAAAATTATCTTAGCTTGCTTGCAAAAGATTATGGCAATAACGCTTTGCTGTCAAATGTTTTCATTAACGATTACGAAGAAGAACCATATAAAATAATCATCAATAAAGACAGGGCCATATACCGCCCCGAGCAGGAAATTAAACTGGCCTTTACCGTTATAGAAAAAACACCAAGCGGATATACGCCTTACTCGGGCAAAGATACGCTTGCTCTTACAATCGCCTCGCCAAGCGGCAAAAATATTGCCAAAGCCGATATAGCTTTGGACGATATGGGCAGCGCAGATTATTCCTTTAAAATACCAAAAGGCGCATTAATGGGCAGGGTGTTGATAAACGCAAGATTTAAAAAAGTTTCCGATATATCATTCATCTCTTTAGAAGAATACAAAAGACCCGAGTTTGAAGTTTCCCTTGATAAAAACCTTGACGCCGTTACCTACGGCAAGCCCTTTACCGTAACTGGCAAAGCAAAGTATTACTACGGCAGCCCCGTGGCAAACGCCAAGGTTACATACAGCATAAACAAGGAATACTTTATACCTTGGTTCTGCTGGTACTTCCCCGTGCGTCAAAATCGCCAGCAAAGCATTGAGGGCAAGGCGATAACAGATAAGGACGGCGCTTTTAAAATAACCTTTACCCCGCAAGAGGACGAGGACAATAAAACCGCGCGCTACTCTCTGCCGCAACGTTATAATATAACCGCCTTTGTTACCGACGCAGGCGGACGCGCTATACAAGACTCCCAAAGATATACCGTCAGCAGTCAGGAAAAGTTCTTTGCTATAAAGAACGATAAGGGCTTTTTCCGTCAGGATAAAGAAGGCTATTTAACCGTGCAGATGGTAAACGCGGACGAGGCCCCGCTTGAAGGCTCCGCAAAAGCCGTAATCTATGCCGCCGAACCGATAGAAAGCACAGAAGATATATTTAGAGATATGGACCGCCTGCCAGAATTTAAAGAAGGCAAACAGGTAAAATCCTTCAGCGCGGATTTTAATAAAGAAGGCCCCTCAAAAATAAATCTTCCCGCGTTAAAAGAAGGCTTTTACATAATCAAATTTATAACGGAAGGCTCCGACGGTAAAGACAATGAAGGTAAATTTACCTTTATGGTAGTAAACCCGAAGAACTGCAAACTTAACTTACCCTCCGTTACCATAGCGGAAGAAAAAGTTTATTACCCCGGTCAAACCGCCGCCGTACTTATAGGCGCGGCAAAAGCAAAGGGCAATAAATATATAGAAATTTATAAAGACGGTATGCTTTTAGAACAAAAAACCCTGCCGACATCTGGCGCGGCAGTATTGGAAATACCAGTAAAAAAATCCTACGAGGGCGGTATTTCCCTAAACTGGTTTGCCGCTTACGCTATGGAAGGTTTTAAAGGCTCCGCCTCGCTTGAGGTGCCTTATAAAAATGCTTCTTTAGACTTAAAAATATTAGGCGCAAAAGATAATTTGCCCGCCGCAAAAGTAAACTGGACGCTTGAAGCCAAAGACGCTTTGGGCAAACCAGTTAACGCGCGCGCCGTTATTACCGCTTACGACAGTTCTTTAGATTACTATCAAAAGCATACTCTTTCTTTCCCGAGTGTTTACTCTAATAAAGATAAGTATATGCCGCAGGCGGAAAGTTCCTTAAAAAACAACAATAATTATTATGCCCGCGAGATGGTTTATGACGCCTTTGAAATGGGCGGCGGCTTTGGCGCAATAAGAAGCAGCGGAATAAGAAGCAGTGTGGCAAGAAGCAGCGGTATGATGAACAAAGCCACCCTTCCCGCCGCGCCGCAGGCTCTAGCAATGGAAGCAGATAAAGAGGCTGCTTTCCCAGCATCCGCAGGCAATGGGGAAGAGCCGCAGGTTACCGTAAGGGAAAACTTTGCGGAAACCGCAGTCTGGCTCCCGCGCGTTAACATAACCGATGGCGTCGCGCCAATAGCCTTTACATTCCCGCAAAGGTTTACGCAGTGGACAATGCTTGCCGCCGCGTTTACCAAAGATTTAAAGACGGGCCAAACCTCCTTTACCGCAACAACCAAGCAGGACCTTATGGTAAGGTTGGAAACACCCCGCTTTTTAAGAGAAGGCGACAGCTTTGAACTTAAAGCTATTATTACAAACAACTCCACCGCCGTGCTGCCCGTAGCTTTGGAACTTATTACAAAGCTTGACGAAGATGACGCCAAAGATTTACTGGGCATAGTAAATAATACTGCGGAACTTAGGATTAACCCCGGCGAGCAAAGCGTTGTAAGCTGGCCCATACGCGCGCCGCAAGGCTCGGGCGTGTTTAACTTTACGCTTATAGCAAAAGCCGCAGGCCTTAGCGACGGGGAAGTTAAATCCTTCCCGCTGCTGCCCGCCACGCAACGCCTTAGCGAAAGCAAGACAATAGCGATAAAGGACGGCGCGAACACCGTTTCTCTGGATAATCTTGCCAACCCCAATACCGAACTTAATACCGTGCATTTAAGCATAGAACCTTCACTGCTGATGCCCGTGCTTAATGCTATGCCTTTGCTTACTTACGACTCTTACCAAACGGTAACGGGCTTGTTAAATTCTTATCTGCCTTTGGCTATTTTAAACGGGCTTTACAATAAGTATCCAGATTTTAAAACAGCCGCAGACGCTTTGCCCGCGCGCAAAACATCTCTGCCCGCGTGGGACGCAAACCAAGAAATGCTGCTTACCGAACTTTCTTCCTCGCCGTGGTATACCCTCTCAAAAGGTTATCAGCAGGAAGCCAAAACCATAAATCTTTTTGACCCTGCCCTTGTGCAAAAACAACAAAGCAAGGTGCTGGCAAAACTTAAAGATTATCAAAATGAGGACGGCGGTTTTGCGTGGATAAAAGGCGGCAAGAGCAGCCTGTACATAACCCTTTACTCTTTGGATATTATGGCACAGGCGCGCGACTTTGGCGCGCAAATACCCGAAGCTATGGTTAAAAAAGCCTTAGCCTATGCCATAAGCAACAGCAATATAAATGTGGTTTCTCCCTCGTACGATAATTTAACCTACTCTTTATATGCCGCCTATGTTCTTACGTCTTTCCCCGAAAGCTGGTATACCTTTGACGTTAAAAAACTTGTAAATACCGCAGACGAGTTTGGCTCTTATATGACGCCGATGGGCAAGGCTTATGCCGCGGTTGTATGCAAGCGCGTGGGCTATGACGACAGGGCAATGCTTTATATAGACAGACTGTTTGACTCCGTCAAAACCTCCCCAGTTACGGGTATGTATTGGGCGCAGGAAGAACGCAGCTGGCAGTGGTATAACGATACTATCACACAGCACGTTATGGCTATAAAGGCTTTAAACATTATCAACCCGCAGGACGCGCGTATTAAAGAACTTGTTAAATGGCTTATGCTTAACAGGAAAACGGACCAGTGGAGCAACAGCGAAGAAACGGCAAAAGCCGTCTACACCCTGCTGGACGTTATGGATAAAAACGCCGCGCTAAGCCAAACCAAAACCTTTAATATAAAGTGGAACGGGGAAGAGAGCATTTTGGAAGTAAAACCCTATGACTCCTTTAACCCCAACTTTACCTTTAGCAGATACGAGGGCAAGGCAAAGCAAGAGGGCCTTAACGCCGTTATAACAAAGACTGTAAACACAAAGGGC
>JAEXBW010000024.1 GCA_023393825.1 Elusimicrobiota bacterium
AAACACCGATAGGCGATTTATATGTTACCGTCTTGGGCCACGGCTCTTTGATGATGAAATTTTTTGTAAATGTTATTTATGTTGACCCGTTTTCGGAAGTTGCAGACTACAAAAAACTGCCCAAGGCTGACCTTGTACTTATCACTCACGATCACCATGACCACCTTGATTTAGATGCCTTAAAACACATTTTAAAATCTGATACGCGCATTATTGCGCCTGCCGCCGCGGCGGAGCAGCTTAAAACCGTTGTGCCTAATGTTGAAGTGTTAAATAACGGCGGAGAGGCCGTGTTTAAACATATTTATATAGAAGCCCTGCCAGCCTATAATATTGAAAATAAAAAACCCGACGGCAGTTTTTATCACCCAAAGGGCGTGGGTAACGGGTATATGCTTGGTTTTGACTTTTTTAAATTTTACATAGCGGGCGATACGGAATTTACGCCCGAAATGTCAAAACTTAAAGATATTTATTGCGCTTTCCTGCCCAAAAATTTGCCTTACACAATGTCTGACGAAATGTTTATAAAAGCGGCAAAGGCCTTAAAGCCGCAGTTTTTATACCCCTATCATTACGACAGGCTTGATAAAGCCGCGTTGCAAAAAGCCGTGGGCGCAACAATTAAAATTAAATAGGATTTTACGATGAAATATACCGCCGTTATCTTTGACTTAGACGGTACACTGCTTGATACGCTTGAGGACCTTTGCAACAGCGTAAATTTTGCGCTTGCAGCAAGCGGACTGCCACAGCACGACAAGGAAAAAGTGAAAAGTTTTGTTGGTAACGGCGTAGAAAAACTTATAGAACGCGCCCTGCCCAATGGCGCGGCGGCGGATTTATTTAGCAAAGTTCTTGCGGATTTTAAAGCGCATTACGCCGCCCACGCAGCTGATAGAACAAAGCCCTACCCGCAAGTTTTGGATATGCTTGCCGCACTTAAAAAGCAGGGCATAAAGATTGGCGTAGTATCAAATAAATACGACGCAGCGGTAAAGGAGCTTTGCCCGCATTACTTTGGCAACTTAATAGATATAGCCGTAGGCGAAAGCCCAAAGATACACCGCAAGCCCGCGCCCGATATGCTATTGCACGCCATTGAATATTTTGGCTTAAGCAAGAAAGATGTTTTATTTGTTGGCGATAGCGACGTAGACGCGCAAACCGCGCAAAATGCTGCTGTAGATTTTATAGGCGTAACCTGGGGTTTTAGAACCCCCGCCGACATGCGCCCTTTCGGCGCCAAACTTTTTATTGATACGCCTATCGATATACAAACTTACATTTAACGATACGGAACTTGAGAGTAGGATATATCCACCCCGGTATAACCTGCATTTTCCAAAAATTTTTTAACAAGCACAGCAAGACTATTATTTTTCGGACCAATAGTAACTTGCTTTATTACATTTCCCATTAACGGAAAAACATAGTAGGATGTCAGTCCGTACCTACAAACTCTATAACCAAACTTGCATTGATTTTTAAAAGGTTTTCCTAAAGTGGAATTATATAATAATCTGTATTCCCCCTCGGCTGCAAATGCTTCATTTTTAAGAATAGGTAGCAAGTTTAATACTTTTTTTAGAACGACATCAGGTTCAATATTGTCATTTGGAAAAACCTTTGATAATAACACATTCTTTGAGATTCTGCCATAAATAATCTTGTTAAAAAAGACTGGCAAAGTTTGTTCATCAAAACTATATCCAAGAAGATCATATTCTTTTTTAGGAAAAGCCTCTCTTTCAAACCCGATTGAAAAGCCAAAACCACTATCTCCATAAGCAATCCATTGTCCTAAATCGTCTTTTTTATTAGATAAAGAGGAAGCATATAATACTTCCTTCTTTGGTCCGCCAGCGATTGCGGCTAAATTCTTAGTAAATCCCAATTCTTTAAAATAATTCTTAATATAGTCCACAGCATATGTTATTTCAGACGGATCATTGCACATTGCAAGAGAATGCATCCACAAAGATTTGCTTTCTATTATTTTTTGAAATGAATCACAACTACAATAATGATAAAAAAATTCTTCTTTTTTCATATTTTTCCTTTATAATTAAAAACGATTAACAGACTTATTAATTCTACTAAATTAAGGCGGTTTGTATAGGGGATTTAATCAATGTCGGGGAACAGCGAAAGCTGTTCCTTTTGTTTTATAGATTTTTTTGCGACTTTATTATCCGCGCACTTTTTGGGTGGCACGATGGCGAGCGGCTTTATTCTGCCGCGTGTATCGGGCAATTTGCGCATGTAATGTTTAAATTTATATTTGGCCCTAAGCTCGTCTAAAAAAGCGTAAAGCCCCTGCGCATAAGCCCGCCCCGCGTAAGAACCAGTATACAAGGCCTGATACTTCGGCAAAAGCTGCGGATACTCCTTAGCCAAAAAGTTAAAAAACCCTTTTTTTGTATTGCCGCGCAAGTTAAGCGTGGCGCAAACTATCCCGTTTATGCCCGCGTTCTGCGTCGCCGCAAACAGGGCTTCCAACTCCGCCTTATCGTCGGTTATATAAGGGATTATGGGCATTAAAAGCACATGAGTACGGCACCCCGCCGCCGCAAACTGCCTAAGCATATCCAAACGCTCGGCCGCGCTTGCCGCGCCCGGCTCTAAAAGTTTACGTTTATCCTCGTTTAACGTGGTTATACTGGCCGATATACTTACCCCCGCCACGCGGTTAAGTTCCAAAATCAAATCCATATCGCGCAGCGGCAGGGCGGATTTGGTGGCTATCAGCACGGGATTTTGCGCGTCTATACACGCCTGCAATACCTGCGGCATAAGTTTATATTTTGCTTCAAGCGGTTGATAGCAGTCCGTAACGCCGCAAATGTTAATGGTTTCCCCCCGCCAACTTTTTTTGGCAAGTTCCTTTGTCAGCAGGCGGCCTGCGTTTGTTTTGACGTAAATATCGCCAAAAAAGTTTTCGTCGTCCAAATAACGGTGGGAATACTGCGCAAAACAATATTTACACCCGTGCGTACAGCCGCGGTAGATATTAGCGTCCCAGTTAGTGGGTATCTCCTGCTCGTGATAGTGCAAAATGGATTTGGCAATAATTTCTTTAATCATAACAAGGGAAAAAATAATATCGGCTTTTTTATAAAACCGATATTATTTTATAATATTTTTTTATTCCGCCCGTAACACTTGCGCGGGACGGCGCAAAAACTGCTTAGCTACTTATAGGCAATCTGATAGATTGCAAGCACGTCCGCTTCCGTAAGTTTTTTAAACGAACCGACAGGCCCGAACGGCGTGGCCTTTTTAGCCAGCATTGCAAGGTCAGTTTCCTTTACGCCGACTTCCGACAAAGTAACAGGCAGGCCCAAGCTCTTAAAAAACTGCTTTGTAAGCGCAATACCCTTAAGGGCAACGTCCTCTTGATTCTTGCTGGAGTCCGTAACGCCCCAAACCCTTACCGCAAACTGCACAAAAGCGGGAATATCGTGCTTGTAAACATACTGCATCCACGCAGGCAAAATTATGGCCAAGCCCGCGCCGTGGGCAAGTTTATCGTAAACCGCGCTTACCGCGTGTTCTATGGAGTGGGACGCCCAATCTTCCTCCCTTCCCGCGCCCAAAACGCCGTTATGGGCAATATTGCCCGCCCACATAATTTCCGCCCAAGCGTCGTAATTATGCCTGTCGGCAAGCACTTTGGGGCCGTTGTTTATGATGGTTTGCAGGGCGCCTTCGCAAAGTTTATCGCTAAGCTCAACATTTTTGGTATTGGTAAAATAACGTTCAAAAATATGCGCCATCATATCGCAAATACCGTTGGCAACTTGGTTGGGCGGCAAGGTAAAACAAAGCTGCGGATTAAGTATGCTGAAGGCAGGGCGCACAAGGTTAGTTAAAAGGCCAATCTTCATTTCCGTATCGGAATTGGTTATAACCACGCTGCGGCTGCTTTCGCTGCCTGCCGCGGGAATGGTCAAAATTGCGCCGATGGGCAAAGCGCGCTTTGGTGTAACTTTTCTTAAAAAGAATTCCCAAACATCACCGTTATAAGGCACGCCCAAGGCAATGGCTTTTGCGCTGTCTATAACGCTGCCGCCGCCGACGGCAAGAATAAAGTTTATTTTTTCTTCGCGGCAAATTTTTATACCCTGTTTAACCAAGTCCAAGCGCGGGTTGGGCTGCACGCCGCCAAGCTCCACAAAGTCAACATTAAAAGCTTGAAGGGAGGCTACAACCTGCTCGTAAAGTCCGCTTTTTTTAATACTGCCGCCGCCGTAATGCAACAATATTTTATCGGCATAAGGTTTTACGTATTCGCCTATGTCTTTATGCGTCTCTTTACCAAACAGAATGTGTGTGGGACTGTAAAAGTTAAAATTATCCATAAAATAAATCGCCCTTAATTATTTTTCTATACCAAAATTCTTAAGAAAAGCCTTATTATTGTAAGGCCTGCCCAAAAATTGTTCTACCATTTTATTGGGGTCTTGCGTAATACCGGGCGTGTAAATCAGTTTTCTCAACTTTGCGCCCAAGTCTTTATTATATACGCCCTGTTGCTCAAACTGGCTAAAAATATCATCCGCTATAACCAAAGACCACGCGTAAACATAATAGCCTACGTCGTAAGGGTCGGTAAGGGACATTATGTGCGCAAAGTTCGCCTGCGGATATGTACCCTGCGTAAGCGGCATAAGATATATTTGTTTTATCATCTTTTCGTATATCTTTGTGCTGTCCACTGGCTTGTTGGAAAGGTGGTAAACATAATCCAACTGGCCTTGAAAGTTTTGCCTTAACATAGGCAGCGCGGTACCTGCGGATTTAGAGGCCATCAACGCGGCTATCATATCATCAGGCAGAGCCTCGCCCGTCTTATAATGCTTAGAAATTTTCTTTAAGGCATCTTTTTGCCAGGCCCAATTTTCAAGCAGTTGGGAATGTGTTTCTATATAATCCCAAGTTATATTATCTCCGCCCAAGCTGGCATATTTGGGGTGCGTCATTGACATTTGCAAAACGTGGCCGAATTCGTGGAACAATGTTTCTACCTCGCTATGGTTTAACAGGGAGGGTACGCCATTACCCGCGGGCGTCATATTGGCAGCGATAACTACGCTTGGCACCTGCCAGCTGCCGTCCGCATTTTGGTATGCGTCAATAAAGCTCCACGTGGCGGCGTGGGTATATTTACCATCTCTGGGGTAAAGGTCCATATAAAAGTTGGAGATAAGTTCCCCCGTGGCTTTATCTTTGATGCGGTAGACAAGCACATCTTTGTTCCACACGGGTAAATCCGCCTTAACAAAATCAAGGCCGAATATATCGCCAAAGATTTCAAACATACCCGCTATAACGTGGTCGGTAGGAAAGTACTCTTTAATCTTCTCTTGGTCGACATTGTAGTACTTCTTCATATATTCGTTGTAGTAATAAGGATAGTCCCACAGGCCGAATTTATTGCAGCCGCATGTCATATCTTTCTGCAGCTTTATATAATTTTTAAGTTCGGTTTTGCCGATGGGTTTTAAGTTATTTTCTATATCCTTTAAAAAATGTTTTAAGGTTTTTTTATCTTGCGCCATTCTGTCCGCCAACACATACTGCGGGTGGTCTTTATAGCCCAGCAGGCGGGACGTTTTGGAGCGGATTTGCAAAACATCTTCCAACAGTTTTACGTTCTCTTTGCCGCCGCGGTTTGCAAATTTTATTTGAAGCGCTTTTCTTGCGTCTTCGTCCTTAGCATTGGCCATAAACGGGTTATAGTCGGGATATTTAAGCGTTACAATGTATTTGCCGTCGGCGGTGCGCTCAAGGCGGTTTATGTAAACATCGCTAAGGCCGTCCAGTTGCTCTTTGGTAAGTTCAAGCTGGTCCTTATACTTCATAAGGTTAACGTTAAATTGCGTTATTTTTTCCATCTTCTGCGCGGTTAAG
>JAEXBW010000042.1 GCA_023393825.1 Elusimicrobiota bacterium
AAATCTCTAAATTTCCTTTATTTTGTATAGTTTATGAAATAGCTGTGATACTTTTTCCGCCCATGCGTAGTATGGGTGGAGGTGGATATGAAATTTGAACAAACGTACCAAGAGTACTTTAAAAGGATATACGCATATATCTATGCGCGGGTTATGTCGGAGTCTGCTGCCGACGACATTTGCTCCGCCGTATGGCAAAAAGTGTATGAAAAGCAATCTTCTTACAACTCTGCCAAGGGCAATGTGTCGCAATGGCTCTTTACCATAGCCAGAAACGAGGTTAACAGCTATTTCCGTTCTTACTATATAAAGCATTTTTTCTCTCTGGGCGAGCAGGAAGAATTTATTGCGGCAAAAGAAAAAACACCAATAGAAACAATTACCCTGGAAGACGACAAAAAACGCCTTTCCGCCGCAATGGGGCTTTTGGATAAGAGGGAAAAAGATTTAATAGCTTTAAAATTTTACTCATCCCTAAATAACCGCGAAATAGCCATCCTCTGCAGCCTTAGCGAAAGCAATGTAGGCACCATAATAAGCAGAGGCCTTAACAAAATACGTAAAGTGATGGAGGCTTTATGAAATACACAGACGAAGAAATTATAAAACAATTTTCCTCCGCGGATTTAGACCCGCAGGGTAAAAAGCAGGCGGAAACATACAGAAAGATAACCGCCAAGCAGACGGCTGACGCTTTTAAAGGCAAAAGAATACTTGCTTTAAGCGCGGCCTTGGGCGCCGCCGTTTTGGCGCTTGTGTTTGTTATGCCCGATATGCTGACTGACAACATAAAAAGTAAAAGCGCGGGGCAGATACAGGCTGTAGGTGCTGTATCCGAACTGCAGCAATTTCCCGCCGCTGACACCGATAGCGCAGTTGAGCTTTCTCCGCAGGACGCGCCAGTATTCTCAAATCCTATGAACTATATCGTATCCAGAGAAAGTCAGGACGGGGGTACTAGAGATTGCTCCGATATTACGTACGAAGAGCCTCAAGCAACGGCAGTTAAGGATGACGCTTCCGACTACTATGCTCCCGCCTCTTTGCCCGTAGCGAAAGAGGAAATGAAGGCGGAAGGCCTTGCTTCCTCTGATATGCAGAGTGCGGCATTCGCTTCAAGGGCCTCGGCTAAGCCTTTTCACGGGAATGGGAAAAGCAAAAATATAGCGCTTATTATTGTTCCCGACAGCCACAGCTATAACGCAGAAGACAATGAAAGCTATACTAAGTACGAAGAAAATCCGTTTAAACTTGTAAAGAGCGACCCTCTTTCCACCTTCTCCGCGGATGTGGATACGGCCTCTTACACCATTGCAAAAAGGAATATTAGCCAAGGCACAATGCCTACCACCGACAGCGTAAGAGTTGAGGAGTTTATCAACTACTTTAAATATTCTTACGCCAAGCCGCATGAGGGCAAACCCGTTGCCGTGGATATACAATACAGCGATTGCCCTTGGAGAAAGGAAACCCGTCTGGTTAAAATAGGTATTAAGGCTAAGGATCTTGATATTAATAAAGTTCCTAAATCTAACCTTGTTTTCCTTATAGACATATCAGGGTCTATGGAAGAAGACAACCGCCTGCCGCTTTTGCAGAAGGCCTTTAAGATTCTGTTGAGCAACTTGCGTGAGAGCGATAGGGTATCTCTCGTAACTTATGCCGATGGCACAAATGTTGTTTTAGACGGAGAAAAAGTAAAAAATGCTAAAAATATTGAAGATGCAATAGATCACCTTTCTGCGGGCGGCGGCACGTCGGGTTCCGCAGGTTTGCAAGAGGCGTACAGGCTTGCCAAAAAGAACTTTATAAAAGGCGGCAATAACAGGGTTATATTGGCGACTGACGGGGATTTTAACGTCGGCCCTTCTTCCACATCGGAATTGGAGGAACAAATAACAAAAGCCAAGGAAACAGGCGTCTTTCTTAGCGTCATAGGCGTAGGTATGGGCAATTATAAGGACGATATGGTGCAGATTCTTGCCAACAAGGGTAATGGCAACTATGCTTATGTAAATAACCTTATGGAGGCTGAGAAAGTGTTTTCCAAAGAGTTCAAAGGCACTTTATTTACGGTGGCGAAAGATGTTAAATTCCAAGTTGAATTTAACCCCGAAAAAATTGCCTCCTACCGTCTTATAGGTTACGAAAAACGCAAACTTAATAATGAGGACTTTAACGACGACGCCAAAGATGCGGGGGAAGTTGGCGCAGGGCAAAACGTAACCGTGCTTTACGAGGTTATCCCTACAGGCGTTAAAAGCAGCTTTATGCCCGCGGGAAGCGATTTAAAATACTCCGCCCGCAAAGGCACAGACTCCGACGATATACTTACTGTAAGAGTCCGCTATAAAGACCCCAACGGCAAAGAAAGCAAACTTATGGAAAGTTCCATAACGGCGGAAAGTTATGTCCCCTTTGCCCAAGCCTCAGATGACTTCCGTTTTGCATCTTCCGTCGCGGCTTTTGGCCAAGTTCTTAAGGAGAGCAAATATAAAGGGAATATAGCGCTGTCCCAAATTATTAAAATTGCCAAAGGCTCAAAAGGCGCGGACGAAGACGCCGCTAGGGCGGAGTTTACGCAAATCGTAAGCCTGGCAATAACTATAAGACCCGAACAGAAGGATATTAGCGATATGTTGGATGATTAAAAGCAAAGTTTAACAGACTAAACAAAAAGGACAACGCCCGCCACGCAAAGCGGGCGTTGTTGCGTAATTAAATGTAAAAAAGCTTGACAATATGCAAATATTAATATATTCTAATATTGTAATATTATTTAAAGGTGGTATATAACCATTATGAACACGGCACAACAGCAGGATTTGGAAGATTTAGCAAAAATATTTAAGGCGCTTTCTCATCCCGTTCGTCTTAAGATAGCCTGCGGTTTAATAAAAAAGGAAACCTGCAACGTAAACACAATGGCGGAGCGTTTGGGTTTGCCGCAGCCAACCGTGTCCCAACATCTTAACGTGCTTAAAACCGCAGGGATAATTGAAGGGTGCAGGAATGCAAACCAGATTTGCTATAAAGTGCAAAGTGAACCTGTTAAAAAGTTTATCAAAACTCTTGCCGTAGACTTTTGTCTTAAGGGGGATAAATAATGATAACTATTGACGCTTTAAAATGTCCGCAAAATCACCGCTGCCCCGCCACGCGTGTTTGCCCGACGGGCGCAATAAGCCAAAGCGGTTTCGGCCTGCCGTTTGTGGACCAAAGCAAGTGCGTAAAATGCTTGGAATGTGTAAAATTTTGCCCTATGGGCGCCATACAAAACAAATAAAAGGAGAAATGATTTATGATACAAACCAAATATGCAGGCAATAAAAAAGTGGATGTGGAAATTGGCGGTTTTACCGTGCATACGGATTTACCCGCTTCTATGAAAGGCGACAATACCGCGCCCAACCCGTTTGACTTGTTTTTAGCTTCTTTTGCCGCTTGCACCGCTGTTTTTGCAATGCTTTATTTAGATAAAGCAGGTCTTTCTAAAGAAGGTTTTGACGTAGCCTTAGACCCTGTGTTTACCAAGGAAGGCTTTATGGAAAGCGCAAAGGTTATAGTAAATGTTCCTGCAGATTTTCCCGCCCAGCACGAGAAGGGCCTTATAACAATGGTGGAACATTGCAAAGTGGGTATGCACTTAAATATACCCCACAAAGTAGTTTTAGTAAGAAAATAAAAGGAAAGGCAGTTTTATAGGGGGATTTCGCCGCCTGCTTTAAACGCGGGCGGCGTTTGTATTTAAAAACCTTCCAACTCCAAAACATTTTTTGCAAAGTTATGCGGGGCGTGGGCGGCAATATATTCTTCTTCCTTCTTTATCCAAACGGCATTAAAAACTGCAGCACGCTCACCCTCTCTTTTTTTAAGGCGAGCTTGTTGCGCCTCTTTACTTATCGTTATAAAAAAGGCGTGCGTATAATAATCGCGCAGCAAAGGGTGCAGGCTGTAGCAACCTTCTATAACGGAAATCTTTTTAAAAGGTATTTTTATCGGTGTTTCAAAGTTGCCCGTTTTGCAGTTAAACGGCTTGTACAAAACTTCTTTTTCTGCCTTAAGCGACAGCAGAACTTCGTCTAAAAATCTTTGCGCGTCCATATTGCCCGTGGTAGTTTGCGCGGGCCGCAGATTTGGCGGGAGATAAAAATCATCCGTCTTAAAAATATTGCAATTTACGGTCTTTGCCAGTTCTGCAGCTAACGCGGTTTTACCCGCGCAGCAACGTCCGTCTATCGCTATAATTAAAGGTTTCTGCTCGGATATATTTGCCGCAATTATATCGCCAATTTTTTTTACGGCTTCAGAAGTAAGCATAATATTAAATTTCTACAAGTTCGTATTGGCTTGTGCCAAGCCCCAGCTTTTCGGCGTGTTCAAGGCACACTTTCCAGTCGGTATTGGGGGAAACATTTTTAAAATGGTCATAATGTTTTTGCGGGCGTTTGGCAAGCACGCTGCCTTCCTTTGCGGGCATACGGTTGGCCGCGTCAGCGCAGGCTTTATCCAGCGCAACAGGGTCAAAAGAGGCAAACATTCCTATATCGGGGATTATGGCTATATCGTTTTCCGCATGGCAGTCGCAGTAGGGGGAAATATCAATAGCCAAGCTTATATGAAAGTGCGGCCTGCCGTCCAAAACTGCTTTAGAATATTCCGCAATTTTTTTGCTTAAAATATCATTTGCTTCGTCAAAAACAGGGGTAACCGCGTCCACTGGGCAAACGCCTATGCAGCGCCCGCAACCCACGCAAATATCCTGATTGATACGCGCTTTTTTATTTGTAATTTTGGGCGCGGAAACAGCGCAAATTTTTATACAGTTGCCGCAGCCTATGCACTTAACTTCGTTAACGTGCGGTTTGCCCGCGCTGTGCATTTCCATCTTGCCTGCGCGCGAGCCGCAGCCCATACCTATATTCTTAAGCGCGCCGCCAAAGCCAGTGGCTTCGTGGCCCTTAAAATGGTTAAGACTTATAAAAATATCCGCGTCCATTACCGCGCGGCCTATCTTTGCTTCTTTTACATACTCCGCGCCTTTTACTGGCACATAGGCCTCGTCTGTGCCTTTAAGCCCGTCGGCTATAATCACATGGCAGCCCGTCGTCATGGGCGAAAATCCGTTTTTGTATGCGGAATCCGTATGGTCCAGCGCGTTTTTGCGCCCGCCAACGTACAATGTATTACAGTCGGTTAAAAACGGTTTGCCGCCAAGCTGCTTTACAATATCCGCCACTGCGGCGGCGTAGTTGGGGCGCAAAAAGGCAAGGTTACCCGGTTCGCCAAAGTGTATTTTTATTGCCGTAAATTTATTTTTAAAATTAATTTTGTCTATCCCCGCCGCTTTTATAAGATGTTGTAATTTTGTCGGCAGTCCCTCACCGGGATTTGTGTGCATTGAAGTAAAATAAACTTTTGATTTTGACATAAAATTTAAGCCTCCGCAGGCAATGTGTTCTTAGCAGTAAGAATACATAATATATAGGTAAAAAACAATTTGCCAAAGTGGTTATAAAGCCATTCTAAAGATAAGTTATAATAAGGGTATATGAACAAGATAATTGTATTTGATATCGGCGGCGTTCTGATAGATTGGAATCCGCGTTATGCCTACTCCAAAATTTTTGAAGACAAGCAAAAAATGGAGTTGTTTTTGACGGAAGTTTGCTCTCCCGAATGGAACGGCAAGCAAGACGCGGGCCGCACCTTTGCGGAAGGTACTGCAGAACTTGTTGCAAAGTACCCGCAATATAAAAAAGAAATTGAATTTTTTTATGATAACTGGACAAATATGTTCGGCGGCGCCATACAAGGCTCCGTTGAAATTTTAAAGCAGCTTAAGGCGCAGGGATATACCTTGTATTGTATTACCAACTGGTCGGCGGAGGGCTTTCCGTGGGCGCGCCAAAACTTCCCTTTCCTTAACTTGTTTGAAGATATTGTAGTTTCGGGCGAAGTTAAACTTTTAAAGCCGAACCCGCAGATTTTTAATATGCTCTTGCAAAGGCATAATATAAAGGCGCAAAACTGCGTTTTTATAGACGATAATAAAGATAATATAACAACCGCCGCCGCGCTGGGTTTTAACACGGTGCATTTTAAAGACCCTCAGCAGCTTAAGGCCGAACTTGCGGCCTTTGGCGTAAACCTTTGCGGGGAGTGCGTAAGCGTAAAATGAAATCAATAATAGTAACAATAGGCGACGAGCTTTTGCTGGGGCAGGTGCTTGATACCAACTCCAAATATATTGCGCGCAACCTTGCCGCGCTTGGAATACAAACAACGCAAATACTTTCCGTCGCCGACGGGGAGCAAGCCATATCCGATGCCGTAAAGGCAGCTATGGCGCAGGCTGATATTGTTTTTTTAACGGGCGGGCTTGGCCCCACCAAAGACGATATAACCAAAAAAGTTCTTGCCGATTATTTTAAAACCAAATTGGTGTTTAACGCAAAAGCGTTTGGCTGGCTTAAAAAGATTTTGGCCCACCGCGCCGTTGCGATGAACGAGTACAACAAAACGCAAGCGGTGCTGCCGCAAAGCTGCGTGCCGCTGCAAAACAATAAAGGCACGGCAAGCGGTATGCTGTTTAAGCAGGGCAAAAAGGTTTTAATATCTCTTCCCGGTGTACCTTTTGAGACGGAAGAACTGATCCAAACCCGCGTGCTGCCGTTTTTAAAAAAGCATTATAAGGAATGTTTGTTGCGCTATAAGTTTGTAAGCGTTTATAATATTTCAGAGTCCGACTTGGCAATAAAACTTAACGATTTTGAAGTTGCCTTGCCCAAAGGTTTAGGCCTTGCTTATTTGCCTTCTACAGATGTTATCCGCCTGCGCCTTACGGCAAAGGACGCGGCACTAAAACACCTTACCCCATACTTTAAAAAGTTGATTAAAGAACTTAACGGCCTTAGGTTTATTGAGGGGGAGGGCGCGGCATTGGAGCAAAGCGTGGCGGATTTATTTACCGCTAAAAAGCTTACGCTTGCCGTTGCGGAAAGTTGCACAGGCGGTAATATAGCCAAAGCCATTACCGCGTTGCCGGGTGCCAGCCAATATTTTTTGGGCGGCGTTGTGGCATATAATAACGAGGTTAAAAGTAAAGTTTTGGGCGTTAACCCCGCCGATATAGAAAGGCACGGCGCCGTCAGCGAAGAGGTTGCCTGCCAAATGGCCCTTGGCGTACTTAACCTTACGGGGGCGGATTTTGCTGTTGCCACCACGGGTGTTGCAGGCCCGTCGGGCGGCACGTTTAAAAAGCCCGTCGGCACGGTGTGGATAGCGGTTGCGGGCAAGAATATGGTTACGGCGCAAAAGTTTTTATTTTCCAACACGCGCGAGCGTAACATAGGCCGCAGCACCGCCAAAGCCTTACAGATGCTCCTCGACGAGGTTAAAGGGAAATAAACCGACTTATTTAAAATATACACAAATAAAAAAGACCACTTTAATAGTGGTCTTTTTTATGCCTAAATTACTTTTTTAGTGGGCGACGGTTGCTTCCCGCGTGCCTATTTTTCGCTTACGATGTTTATGCAAAGGCGTAAACTCTTTTCCATTGTATCAAGCGAAGTCCATTCAAACGGGCCGTGTTCGCCGGAATACCCTGCGGAAATATCAGGCGTGGGCAATCCGCGGAAGGTCAATCTTGCGCCGTCTGTGCCGCCGCGCGCTTGGTTGATGGTGTATTTAACCTTTTCTTCTTTAAGCGCGGCAAGAAGGCACTTCATAGCGGCGGGGTGTTTTTTTAGAATATCTTTCATATTCCTGTAACTTTCTATTATCTTAACGGTTATCTTTGCGCCTTTGTGCTTTTTCTCAACCTTTTTGGCAAGCGCGTTAAGGTCCTTTTCCAGTTGTTTAAGCTTTTTTAAATCGTGTTCGCGCACAATGGCTTTAATGGTAACTTTTTCTATATTGCCGCTTATCTCGTTAAAGTGGACAAAACCCTTTTCTTTATCGCTGTGTTCGGGGCGGTCTTTTTGCGGCCAGGCGGAAACAAACTCCGCCGCCAAGGCAAGCGGGTTAATCATAATATCTTTAGCCAAACCGGGGTGTGTGGACACGCCGACAAATTCCACAATGGCGGTATCTCCGTTAAAGTTGCCGTTGCAAATGCCGTCAATGCTTCCGTCAAGAGTATAGGCAAAATCAGCCTTAAAAGTATCTAAGGGCAAAAGCTCTGCGCCGTGGGCAATCTCCTCGTCGGGCGTAAAGGCCACCAGTATTTTGCCGTGCTTGGCGGCGGGGTTGGCTTTAAAATATTCAAGCATAGTCATTATAATGGCAATGCCCGCTTTATCGTCCGCGCCCAAAATTGTGGTGCCGTCTGTGCTTACAATATCGTGGCCCTTGGCAAGTTTAAGCAGCTTGTCGCTGTCGGGGTTTAAATATAATTTTTTTGCGGCGTTTATCAGCAACTTGCCGCCGTTATATTTTTTGTGGAGTATGGGGGTTATGGGCTTATCGGTAAATTCTTTAACGGTATCTAAGTGTGCTATAAAGCCGACGGAGGGCAACTTTTTGCTGCTGTTTGCGGCAAGCTCGCCCAGCACATAGGAGTTGGGGGTTAAGGTAACTTTAAGGCCAAGGGCTTTAAGTTCTGCCGCCAATACCTTGGCGAAAGCTGTCTGCTGGGGTGTGGAAGGGGTTTTGGCTACATTGGCCTCGTCCGACGGAGTTAGTATTTTTACATACTTTTCCAGTTTAGAATACAGCACTTCTTTATTGTTCATAGTTCATCTCCACAATATTAATTATTTTAATTATATAAATTTTTGGTAGAAAGGTACGCCGTGCGGCGCGGGGGGAAGAAAGAACGGGGTTAAAGTTGCTGATAGTAAAAGCCTTCAATGCTGATAGTGGAAGGTTGCCCGCCCAAGGATATGCAGGCCTCTTTAGAGCCGCTATAAGAAAGTTGCGCGCGGCAGAAAAGTTTGTAAGGGCCGTAGCCGGAGGGCAGCTGCACCCAAATCATTATGCCGTTTCTGTCGGCGTTTATTGTGGGCTGGTTTCCCGACATAGCTTTTCTGTATGTATATTTGTCGGATATACAGCTATCGCCGTCCGCGCTGATTGTGCAGGGCATGGTGATATCAAGGTCGTTAAAACTTGCGGGATATTGCCCCGTTGCAAGCTTGTGGCGCATGTGGGCTTCGGCAAAGCCTCTGATATTTGTAAGCATTTCGGCAGTGCGGCTTTTTAGCACGGCAATTTGATATTGCGGAAAGGCAATAGCGGCA
>JAEXBW010000099.1 GCA_023393825.1 Elusimicrobiota bacterium
GCCAGAGCAAGCAGTCAAGAATAAAGCTACGCCGATAACAACCATTAATTTTTTCATCTGTATTCCTTCTGTTTATAAGATATATAGGCTCTCGCGTCGGTAAAACCTTTAACAATAAGTAGCCTGAAATAATTGTAGCACATTTTTTATGCAGGAACAATATAAAATTATCCGTCGTAAAAATAAATATTTTTTAAATAATATATTGTGTTGTAAATTTAATGCAAATCAAGCTGATATAAAAAGCGACGACCTTAAAAAAGGCCGTCGCTTTCCTGCATATTTAAAAAATTAATTTGAAGAAGAGGAAGACAATAACTGCATAAGTTGCATAAGCAAGTTTATAATATCAAGATAAATGCTTATGGCAAAGTTTAATGCGGTTTCCCAGTTATTAGCTGCGGCAACGGCTTTAAGTTTTGCCAAGCGGCTAAAATCGTAAAGCAAATACCCCGTAAAAAGCAATACGCCGACCGATGCCAACAATTTGTGGCCCGTGCCGCGTATTTTCACAAATATTCTTATTATGCTTATAATCACAAATATTATAAGAACAATGCCTAAAATTTTGCCAAGGCCCGTAAAATCTATATTGCTAAAGCTGGCTAACAGGCCCGTAAGCAATGTTGTGCCTGCAGTCAAAGCAACTGCTTTTTGGGCAACATCGCCATACTGCGTGGTATATATGCCAAGGGTAAACCCGCTGCTTATGGTAAATACAAACATTAAAATCATATTTAAAGGCGTTCTTTCGCCAAGGAACATAAGCAAAACAAACGCTATAATGTTTGCTATTATGGCGGCATACATTTGGCCTTTTATTTTTTCAGGGCGACCCTCTTCAATGGCGTGCTTCATTTTTTTGAATGCAAATAAGCTGCCTATATACGCCGTAAATAAAGAAAGCGTAAGCAGTAAAAATGTTTTTGCAAATAAAGTTTCAAACATAATATCTCCTTATATTCTTTTGATAAAAAAACGGCACAGACTTTTTGCCCATCGCCGTTAGTGTCCTTTTATATATTTTACAAAAAATAAACCCTGCCGTAAAAGCAGGGTTATCAAATTACTTCCGGGCTAGGACTCGAACCTAGAAAGCCTCCTCCAAAGGGAGGTGTGTTACCATTACACCACCCGGAAAAAATAAAAAATGGTGCCTAATTTGAACAGCTAAGTGTATTTGGTTTACTTAGGCGGCTTCGTGTTCGCCGTCTGCGTATTCCGCTGAAGACTTAGAAACACCGCTAGGGTTTTTGGCCAATTCCTCTTGATAAGCTTTAAGGATATTGTCTTCCAAATACTTCCTAAACTCCTGATTTATCGGATGCACCATATCTTTGTGCGAGCCGTCAGGCAATTTTCTTGAAGGCATGCAAAGGAAAACCCCTTTAGTTCCCTCTACAATCTTCATATTTCTAACTACAAAAGAGTCGTCAAAAGTTACACTTGCAAAGGCTTTCAGACGTTCTTCCCCCATAAGATGAATCCTGATTTCGGTTATCTTCATATTTTAGTCCTCCAAAAATGCGTGAGAAAAACAGTCCTTTTACCGGCACTTATCTTTCTTACGATTCCCTCTGCTGCGTCCTTATCTTGAACCAAACCGAACACGCACGACCCTGATCCGGACATCATCACAGCGCGTACCCCCAGCTTTTGCATTTCTTTTTTAAGCTCGGTAACGCTTTTTATGTACGGCAATACGCAATCCTCTAATTTGTTATAAACAAGAGTACCCCACTCAGCTAGAGGACTGCCGTTTTCAACACCATATATAAGTTTATTAAGACTGGAGACGTTTGTCAAGATTTTTTCGTTATCATTTAACGTCAATCTGTCGTAGGCCTCTTTCGTGTTTGAAGGCTCTCCGGGGAAAGCCACCACAACGTAGGGGGAGGTTATATTATTTTTAACGGGCGTAAGTTCGTCGCCGATGCCCTCTCCCTTAAAAAAGGTGTCGGGGTAGAGGAAAAACGGCACATCCGCGCCCAAGCCCGCGGCCAATTTAACCAATTCCTTCATACGTTTTGAATTTGTTTCTATATTAAACAAAGGGCATAAAGCCATAATAACCGCCGCCGCGTCGGAAGAGCCGCCGCCAAGGCCTGAGCCTATGGGGATATTCTTTTCCAGCCTTATAGAGCAACGCGCTTTTATGCCGAAGTGTTCAAAAAAAGCTGCTGCGGCTTTATAAGCCAAATTGCTTTTATCCGCCTTCAGTTCTCCGCCGAAAGGCCCTTTAACCTTAAGCTCTATTGTTGTTACGTCAGCTTTTTCCGCAGATATTTTGATATCGTCGCCAATGGCCAACTTGGCAAAAAGGGTGGCTATATTGTGATAACCGTTGGGGCGTTTGCCCGTAACTTCCAAAAACAGATTTACCTTTGCAGGCGCGAATACCGAAATTTCTGAACTCATAATAATTCTCCGATAGTTTATTTATTTTTTCCCGGCGCGGACAGCACGCCGTCCTTATAAAATTCTCTGCTTTTTACTTTTCCGTTTTCGTCGTAGAGAGTTTTTTCCCCGTCTAAAAGATTATGTTTATAATTTTCTTCCAAATAGATAGATCCATCAGGATAAAACCCCGTTCTTTTGCCCTCAATCATTCCGTTAACAAGCGTTTCCGTATACAAAACTTTTCCGTTTTCGTAAAAGAATATTCTGGGGCCGTTAAGTACATTGTTTTCATATACGGCCTTGCTTTCGGTATTGCCGTTCATATAAAAAGTTTCTTTAACGCCGTTGCGTATATCGTCTTTATATTCTTCCGTCAAAACAACTTTCCCGTTTACGCCAAGCACTTGCCTTTTGCCGTTAATTTTTCCGTTTTGATAAGGCAGCAGTTCTTCCGTAAGTATACCGCGTATAAAATTAAATCTTTTTGTAAGGCCTTCTTTTACTCCGTTTTTATAATTTTCCGTTGCGGAAAGTCTGCCGTCAATATCGTAAATTTTTACGCTGCCTTCAGGCATTCCGTCTTTAAAAAAGGCTTCTCTTTTAAGGCTTCCGTTGGGGTAAAACTCTTTTGCGCTTCCCGTTAATGCTTTCCCCGATGATGTTACCACAACGCCGTTTTTATCCAAAACTTGGCGGGTTGTTTCTTTGCCGTCGGTATAAAAAACTCTTTCAAAAAGGGAGCGTGTAAATGTAAAAGGTTTTTCCAAAATATTTTGAGCGGCGGGTTTTGGCGTGTCTTTAGTTCCTTCCAGCGCGCCTTCTTTATAAGTTTCGTGCAGTACTACGGTATTGGTTTGCACGTCGGAAACTTTAACATCTCCGTCCACTTTACCGCTTTTGTATGTTTTTACGCTTGCAAGCGTGGCATAGTATTCCGTAACGGTGGCGTCGGGTATCTGCCCCTCGGTCAAAACGATACCGCTGTCCCGCTTTTCCGTTGCCAGTAAAGCGGCTTTATAAAAATACTTTATATCGCCAAGCGATATGGAAATTATTTCGTCCTTTCTTTTCATCTCTACCATTGTACAAAAAAATATTATTCTTTAAGCAAGCCCTTTTGCCCTGCGCGGTTGACAATTATCAACTAATCATATATGCTTTTTAATATATAGCAAGTAATATACTGATTGTCATTATCTTACGAGGGGTGATAGTATGAGCGAAATACATCTTACGGACGAGAACTTTTCCAGAGAAGTTCTGGAATACAAAGGCGTAGCCCTTGTTGACTTTTGGGCGCCTTGGTGCGGCCCTTGCAGAATGCTGGGACCTGTTGTAGAAGAATTAGCAAAAGAATATGCGGGTAAAGCAAAAGTCTGCAAGCTTAACACCGACGACTCTGCGGAAAAAAGCGTAGAATACCGCATTTCTTCCATACCTACAATAATTATTTTCAAAGACGGCAAGCCGCAAAAGCAGTTGATAGGCCTTCAAAGCAAAGAAGAACTTAAAAAACAACTTGACGCGCTTTTGTAATATTTATAGTATATTCTTATCATCTTATGTCGCTATGCCCGCTTGCAAAAGCGGGCAGAAGACACCCAATCCGAAATAATACAAGGAGTTTTCCCTTACAATTTACGTTTTTGTACTTTTCTTTATTGCCTTCCTCCAATTAATTTATGCTATCTCCAAGAGAAATTTTTGTTATAGACGCACACGGCTTCCTCCACCGCAATTATCACGCTTTACCCAAACTTACGACATCAAAAGGGGAGGAGGTAGGGGCTTTGTACGGTTTTGTAAATTGGCTGATACGCTTTATAAGGGAAAAGAAACCCACCCACATGGCAGTTTGTTTTGACTCAAAAGGCCCAACCTTCCGCCATAAGATGTACGAAAAGTATAAAGCCAACCGCCCGCCCACAGAAGAAGCCTTAGTTTCCCAGTTAAAAATCGCAAGAGAAGCCGTAACCGCCCTAGGTTTAAAAACAGTAGCCTTAGCAGGCGCGGAGGCCGATGATATTATGGCTACAGTCGCCGCAATGGCGCAAAAGCAGGGCTATGCAACCGTTCTTGTAACCTCTGACAAAGACGCATATCAAATAGTAAACGATAATGTGCAAATATGGTCTGGCAATTCTAAAGATTCCATAAAAGGGCAGGAAGCTTGCATAAATAAATTTGGCGTTAAGTGCGAATATATACCCGACTATCTTGCCATAGTCGGCGATTCTTCCGACAATGTCCCGGGAATAATGGGCCTCGGCCCTAAAGCCGCGCAGGAACTTATACAAAACTTCGGACATTTGGAAGATATATTTACCGCCGCGCAAAATCAAAACCCGCAAATAAAGCCCGCAATTTTAAAGAAGTTGGAAGACGGCAAACAAAACGGATTGCTTTCAAAGGAACTTGTAATTTTAAACAATGCTTTAGACTTAAACTTTAACTTTGAAGACTTTAAACTTATTACTCCGCAAAAAGAAATTTTAACAGAAATGGCGCAAAGATTTGAGTTTAAAAATATGGCCTCCTTCTTGCAGGAATATGTTCCCGCCGCGCCCAAGCCCGAACCTGTTTCCGCACCCGTGCAGGGCGATTTGTTTGGTATGGAAGATTTTTCTTCCCCGCAAAAGCCTGCCGCGCCAGCCGCGCCGACATTTACAGACAATTCTAAACCTTTCGGGCAAATTTTAGCGGCTGCGCAAAGCGCAGAAGAAGTTTTTATCTATGCGGAAGATGATTATTTTGTTTTCGCGCTAAACTCTGCCGATTATGCCGTTATCAAAACGGAAGAAGTTTCCGCAGAAGACGAACAAAAACTTTTTGATATTATTTTTAACCCTGCCGTAAACAAATTAAGCCACGATATAAAATTTACTTTAAGAAGCTTAGGCTTTGAGCCGCGCGGCACATTTGTAAAATGCTTTGATACCGCCCTAGCCAAATATTGCATAGACCCTTCGGGCGAGTTCAGTTTGCTTGGCGCGCTTGCGGTAAACCTTAATGTTTTAATAAGCCCTGCGGCGGACATAAGGGAAAAAATGGCCCTTTACGCCGCAAATATTTGGCAGCTTAAAACCAAGCTGGAGCAGCTTTTAGACGAACACAAACAGCGCGGAGTTTTTGCCGATATGGAAATCCCTTTAATGACTGTTCTTTTAGATATGGAAATCAACGGTATTATGGTGGATAAAGCATGGCTTAAAACGCTGGAAATTTTGCTCGCCAAAGAGCTGGAAACCGAACAGCAGGAAATAAATAAAATAGCGGGTGGGGAAGTTAATATAAACTCTCCCAAACAACTGGGTCAGCTTTTATTTGAACAGCTTCGCCTGCCGCCTTTGCACAAAACCAAAACGGGTTATTCCACAGACGAAGAAGCTTTAACCTCGCTCACCAAAATACACCCGATAGCGGAACACATTTTAAAATACAGGGAAAGCGGCAAACTTAAAAGCACTTATGTAGACAGTCTTTTGGCGCTCGCAGGCCCGCAAATGCGCGTGCATACCAATTTTAACCAGACGGGTACGGTAACGGGTCGCCTTTCCAGCTTTAGCCCCAATTTGCAAAATATTCCCGTCCGTACGGAAAAGGGCCGCCTTATCCGTCAGGCTTTTTGCGCCGACGAGGGCAATGTCCTTTTATCCGTGGACTATTCCCAAATAGATTTACGCGTTTTAGCGCACGAATCTGGCGACGAAACGCTTATTAACGCATTTAAAAACGCTTCCGATATTCACACGCAAACCGCGGCGGAAGTGTTTAACGTAATGCCCGAACTTGTTACCAAAGAAATGCGCTCAAAAGCAAAGGCAATTAACTTCGGTATTGTATACGGGCAGGGGCCTATGGCGCTTTCCCAAAGTTTAGGCATAAGTATGCGCGAAGCCAAAGAATATATAGACGCATATTTTGCGCGTTACGACACTTTAAAAGAATGGAAAAACGCTACAGAGCAACGCGCGCGTAAAGAGGGTTTTGTAAAAACCTTGGGCGGACATATAAGATATTTGCCCGAGTTTGAATCTACCTCCGCCCGTCTTGCCAGCTTTGCAAACAGAGCGGCTATTAATACCATAGTGCAGGGCGGTTCATCGGACATTATCAAAAAAGCGATGATAGATATTTACGCCTCGCCTATGCCCAAGGGCGTAAGAATGCTTTTACAGGTTCACGACGAACTTATTTTTGAAGTTCCCAGAGAAGATATAAAAACAGTTGCGGCTTGGGTAAAGCAAAAAATGGAAGATGCTTTTACGCTTAAAGTCCCCATTTTGGCGCAAGCCAAAGCAGGCAAAAACTGGAACGAAATGGGCCACGTTATATGACGGATTTTAAAGTTAAAGGTAAAACGGTTATAGGCCTTACAGGGTCAATAGCAAGCGGCAAAAGCGCGGCGGCGGAGATATTTAAAAACCTTGGCGCGCAGGTGCTTAGCGCCGACGAGCTTAGCGCAAAATACTTTGCTTTAAATCTGCCGCAGATACAGGCGTACTTCGGCACAACGGACAAACAAAAAATAGCGGCAACCGTTTTTGCCGACGGTTCCAAAAAACTTTGGCTGGAAAATCTTTTGCACCCCGCAATTTTGGCAGACGCGGCGCAAAGTATAAAAGAATCGCAAAATAAAATTTTTGTTTTTGATGTCCCGCTTTTATTTGAAAGCGGTTTGCAGTCAAGCTTTGACATAACGCTTTGCATTACCGCCCCGTACGAATTACGTCTTAAACGTGCGGTTTCGCGCGGGCTTAGCGAGGGGGATTTTAAAAAAAGGGACTCTTCCCAAATGCCGCAGGAAGAAAAAATAAAAAAAGCGGCTGTCGTGTTAGAAAATGACGCGCAGTTAGAAGATTTGGAAGTTAAAAT
>JAEXBW010000103.1 GCA_023393825.1 Elusimicrobiota bacterium
CATGAACAAGTATTCAATGGTGTTTTGGCCTTTTTTGTTTTTTACTGCGTTTAAAGCATTGGCTGCCGCCAAGTGCATTTTTGCTATAAGTTTCATATCTTCCTCCTGAAATTTTTACTTATAAATCTTATTTATCCAGCTCGTAGACCGCAAGCACAACCTTTGCGCCCTGGTCAAATTGTTTAGGTACAAGCCAGCTGTAATATTTATAAAAAAGCACAAAGGCCACAAATAAAGCCGCGGTTGTAAGTATGTATTCCACGGAGGCCTGCCCTTTTTTATTCTTAATTCTCATATTACGCCGTCCTTTCCCGCAATGCCGTTAAAACTGCATTCTTACCGCTAACTGGTGCGCCGTACCCAATGCGCCCGAAGGCATCATTGCATAATCTAAACCCACGCCGTAGCCAAAAACTTCCGCGCTGTAAAAACCGAAACCAAGGGTAATTTTTGAAGTGGTTTCAAGGCCGATTTTTTCGCCCATGTCACCTTCTTCTGACCAGCCTGTGTCTTCCCTGTTATAGTAACCTACTCTTAAGTCAAACGTGGCTACCTGTACAAGCTCTTCGGGAATGTGTATTGCAAGGCCGACGCCGTATCTTACTTTGTCGTCCACATAGTCTGCAAGTTCGCCCGCAAGAGTAAAGTATTTTGTATTAAAAGCCACACCGCCGCGGAAAGCGGAGGGGACTTCGTCCGTGTCGCCGAGGTTCTGGCCCATAGCGCCCAAAATTACTTTATTGTTAAAAAGTCTTAATTTACCGCCGACGTCAAAAGCGGAGTTGATGTTTTGCACGCCGTCGTTATTTTCGTTAATATACTTAGCGGAAGCGCCCAAATCCAATACACCAAAGAAGGTTCTGGCTAAGGTAACGGAACCTACAAAGTCCTTCATTACCTGTCCGACTAAAGGCTGCGGTGTACCGTCATCGCCTCTGGCGTCCAAGTCGCTTAACCTTAAGTACCTTGCGGTAACACCCAAAGCTGTCTTGCCTATAGGTTGGATATAAGCCACGGTGCTGTCGCCCACGCCCTCAAACCATTGCATGTGGGAAACCTGAAGTTCCCTAGTGGTAGTGGTGGCCGCGCCTGCGGGGTTCCAAAACAAGGCCTGCGTACCGTTTGATAAAGCGGTATAGGCATTACCCAAAGCCTGCGCTTCAGGCGCGCCTGTGCCAAGCTTCATAAACGCGCTGGCGCTTGTACCTGCTTTAGGGTCAATAGACCCTGCTGTTGCGCTAAGCGTACAGAGTAAGAAGATTGAGACTATTGTTAAACTTTTTATGTTTTTATAATTTTTCATAAATCCTTTTCCTCTGGCGCTTAAGGTATAAGTATCTTAATTACCTTTTGGGATTTTTTGGCATTGCCTCTTGTAGGTGAAAGTTCCATTATGGCATAGTATAAACCTCTGGCAACTTTTTTGCCGTGCTGGTTTGTCCTGTCCCATGTACATCTTAAGGCAAAGTTTCTGCCGCCTTTAATATTGTCCCAACCGCCACCCAAAGTCGGGGTCCAGTCTGGCTGAAGACCTCCGTCAGCGTTGATAGCATCCAGAGAAGATGTTACGCCGCGCGCGTTGATACATTCATAACCGCCTTCCCTTATAAGGTCGCCCGCTATATTGTATATCTTAATAGTAACGGTACCGGGGGCGGGCATCTTGGTAATTTCAAACTGGCCTTTTGGCTGTCTCAGCGGGTTGGGGAAGAACATTGTTACTTTATTGTCTTTCCAGTCCGCGTCCGCGTACCAGCTGTCGCCGTTGGCTACGTTGATTACCTCAAGGTTTACATATTTGTTCCAATCGGCAACCAAATCTTGAACGTTTACACCGCCGCCTGTTAACACCGAGCCGTTGATACTGTTCATTTTATAAGAGTCAAGCACGGTAACGTACCTGTAAGGATATACGCCGTCCGGCACTTTTTGGCCCGCATAGTCTGTACCGTCCCATATATCTTCCAATGCAACTAAGTGAGGACGTACGCCCACGATAGCTTTTACAAGCACGGCCTCCACAGACGTCTCGTCTATTGATGGGCCTGTCGGATTGGCGGGGTCTACCAAAGTACCTGTTGCAGCATTGGCTATTTTTGTACCTGGTTTAAATATTTGTATGGCAACTTTCATAGGTACGGAAACTTGATACGCAAATTTACCGAAACCATTATTCTGCTGACTTACGTCCCATACATATCTGTCAAACACTTGGAAGTTGTTGACGTTTAATATCTCGTACCTGTAAGTGGTTGAAGGAGCAGGGTTCGGTAAAGGATACGGGTCTGCGGTAAAGCTTATCTTATAAGCGTCTGTTTTTACGTAGTCGCCCTTTTCGTCCTTACCATCCCAATAAAGTTTGTTTATGATGACAGGGTCAAAGATGCCGCTGGGGTTTGTTGCGCTTACTGATGTAAGAGTGCGGCAAACTGTACCTGCAGGGGCCGTTGCGCCCATACAAGCACCAACGCTGTTGGATATGACCTCTACCTTAACCTTAGCCGTGCGGGAAACAGCAAACTGCACTTCGTACTTCGGAATATAAATGGTTTCCGAAGAATGGAAAAGCTGGGGCTTGCTGGGATTAATCTTAATAGAAAGGAAATCAACCGAGCCTCTGGCTATTGTTATATAGCCCGTAGGTTTATCCGTAGCCTTCATAGATGTTACAAATGTCGGTGTCTGGGGAACGGGATTACCGCCTACTATACTATAGTATTCCGAAGCCGCAACAGCAGCATTTGCATACAACATATAAGGATAGGTGCCGTCAGACATAATATTTTGTGCGGCAGTATCATCATAACCGTCCCAAGTTTCGGTAATCATTACACCTTCACCCGGGCGAACGCCGCTGTATGTTCTTATAGGAAGTATCGGGTACGTATATGTACCGCCGCCGCTTACGTCCTTATAATAGATACATTGTGTTGTTGTATCGGGTGAGGCGGGCTGAGAAGGACATGAAACAGGCGGCCACACAGCAACATTATTAGGGTTGGGGATAACAACGTTTTTGTCGTAAATTTTTAATACTACATCCATGCTCTTGGAAAGCATATAGTTTATTGTAGCCTGTCCGCTGGCTTCGCCCAAGATAGGCGTTGTGGAAACATCTACCACTCTAAACAAGTCTATCGGGAACTGAATTGTGGACGTTACCTGCTTTTCAGGGAATAAAGGATCTTTAGCTACAACTTCAAACATATATGTACCGGGGGATACATATCTGCCGTATTCATCTTTGCCGTCCCATGTAAATACGTTCATTTGGCTTGCAACCTGAACTTGGTTGTTTAAAAGTAATTTAACGGTAAACGGAGCACCCGTAACGCTTCCGCCCGTAGAGGATTCTGCAGTGGTTTTAACCTTAGCCGTTACGATAGCATCTCTGGATAAAGAATACCTGAATATGAAAGGGTCTAAACCAAAAGCTGTCGGGCTGGAGCCGATTGTAGAATAACCCACAGGCTGTACAGTAATTTCCGGCAAGCCGCGGTTAATGGCCAAGATACCGTTATGGTAAAGTCTGGTTTTTACTGCGTCCCATGCTATATTGTTAATGGTTATTGGACCACTGGCATAAGGTATTTCCGCCCATATTACATAAACATAATCGCCGTCGGGCAATGGCGCGCCTTCATTATATACCGTAGAGCCTATTGTACAGCCTCCGGAAATATGGCACATACCGTCCCATTTGGTATTAACCGAGGTGCGGCCTTGTTTTTGTTCGTCAAAAGAAGCAACCAAAGTCCCGCTAACAGTGGGACCCACGGCAAGACCTGCGGGATCCATTTGAGAGCTGCTGGTCAAAGTTGCGCCGGGGGCATATACTCTTACATATACTGTTGCTGTTTCCGTAAGTAAATAGGAAAGCATGGCATAAGAGGTTGAAGTCTTACTTAAACCTAATGAAGCTAAATCAGTAATTTTAAGCGGGTCAAGCGAGAGTTGGCGGGTTACAGTGCGGGAAAGGTCTTGCCCTGCGGGGACTGTCCATTCGTCTTTGCTTGTTGCCTGTAAAGATATAAGGTAGTTACCATAAGGTAATAAATTGCCCTGATTGTCACGACCGTCCCACGCTTCAACTTCCGTTGTAACGGTATCTCCACCGGGGATGCCTTCGCCAAGGCGCGGTTCATTATTAATAAGGGTTCTTTGCAAATTGCCATTATTGGGGTCAGAAATTCTGATTGTAACCAAGGCGTCCTTGCTTAAACGATAAGACATACTATAAGGCTGTGCGGGTACCGCAACTTTAGCACCTACTAATGTAGCGGAGCTGCGGACAGAGTGTACGTTTGTAACATCAACCTGTATGGGGATTTGGTTTTGACCGGGGTATACAATGGTGTGGGAAAGGTCAATATCGGGGGTGGAAACGCCGTCGCCGGGCCATTTGCTGGCTATTGTTGTTCTGTAGCCGAACTGCCCGTTGGACTTGCCAAATTCTCCGTCAATTTCGTACATGCCATCCCAAGCCGTGCAGAAGGAAAGTTTTTTGATACCAGAATCACAATTGGCTTTATTATCAAAATTGTAGCAAGTACTATAACAGTCATCAGTTGCAACCATCGTTGTCAAAGATCCGAACTTAGGTGAGGTAGCAAGTTCATCACATTTTTTGCAACAAGATGTATCTTTGTATGTCGCACCGCTGGATTTATATGCCTTAACACCAGGGCAAATATTCTTATTCTGAGGGTACATTGCAATAGTACGGATAGGAGGTGTGGTATCAGGGTTATAAGGATTAGAATTTTTTTGGTATTTAAAAATTTCAAAAAGAACGCTTTGGATAGGGAAATCACCTGAGTCTTCCATATATGTATCTGTTCCATTAGGAGCCTGAACTTTACGAACAGGGTTAGCGCAAGTAACTTCTCCGCAGAATGTCAAACAATGGTTAGGATAGCTGCCGCCTGATGTAGGGGCATCATATTCAATTAAAGCAGAGTTAACCCAAGGATCAGTAGAGTTAAGCGGAGATATAGCGGTTGTGTAAAAGGATCTATTCGTTGTAGCATCGCTTGAGACGGGCAAGCTTGCTGGATTTGGAACACATTGATAGTTAGCGGCAGGAGAAGGTGACGTTGGATAACTTACAAAGTTTTCCGTTACCATTGCCGTCTGGGCTTGTGCCAAAACGCCTAAGCATAAAAAGGCAAAGACAGCCAAGTAAACTTTTGCAAAGTTTCTTGCGCTGCCTAATATGTTTTTAATGGGATTTGCTGATATCTGCTTTTTATTTTTAATCATAAATTTTTTTACCGATGTTAAAATTTTTACTGCCCTTGGGCCGTAAAATACTTCTTAACTAAAATACAAAAACGATGGAGCAAAGTACTTTTAAAAATGTACTCACTACTAATTTTCGCAACTTTTCAAATGATTGTCAATAGACATATCATTCATCTTAAGTATTTAACAATTTTTTTACAAAAATTACACACTTATTTTTACTTTATTTTCTTCTCTGCCCGCCTAAGGCCCTTTTGCGCTTGTTTATTTTGCGCGTCAAGCGCTAAAACTTCTTTATAATATTGCGCGGCTTTGGCATTATCGGAAAAGGCCTCGTACACGACGGCAAGATGCAGCAAAATTTCGCTGTCTGCTTTCGCATCATCGCATATGCCGGTCAAAAGATTAAGGGCTTTTTCTTTGTCCCCGCTTTTGTAATAATACCACGCCAAAGAATCTATAGAAGCTGTGTCCTGCGGCTCCAAACCGACGGCCTTTTTTATATATTTTCCGCCTTCTTCCGTCTTTTTTGTTTTATCAACAAGGTAATATCCCAAAAAATTAAGCGCGTTTGCATGGTCGGGATTTATCGCTAAAACCTGCCTTAAAACCTTTTCCATTTTTCCGTATTTTTTTTGCCGTTCCAAAATAAAAGCATATTGGTATAAAGCCGTTTCGTTTTGCGGCGCCGTTTTTAAAACGTCTTCAATAACTTTGCGCGCGGTTTTATAATCTTCCACGTCGATAAGGGCATAAGTATAATAAAGCGAAGTTTCCATATCGTAAGGGAATTTATCATAAGCCTTTTTAAGCATTTCGCGCGCGCCGTCCCTGTCTTCAAGCTTGGTTAAAAAATATGCGGCGCGTATGCTGTAAGAGGGCAGTTTGTCAAAATCCCTGCTGTCTTTAAGATAAGATAAAGCCTGAGAATAATTAAGTTTTGCCTCCGCGTCCAGCACCAAAAACTGCGCGGCGGAAGGGTTGGAATTATCAAGTTTTTTTGCTTTCAAAAAGTATTCTATGCTTAAAGGTTTCTCTCTTTTAAGCACATAATAAGCGCCTATTTTTGTAAGAGTATCGGCGTCAGCCAAGCCTGCGTCTTCCAATTTAAGATACTGCGCCAAGGCCTCGTCCGTTTGGCCTTTTGACTCGTAAATTTTAGCCAGCGCAAGGTAAGGCTCGGGCATAAAAGGCGTTTTTTGCTGCGCTTGTTTAAGATATTCAATAGCGCCGTCATAGTCGTTGTGGGTTATATAAAGGTCCGCAATTTGTAAGGAAATTAAACCCGACATTTTGGGATATTTTTTACTTATCTCTTTTAAAAAAGCAACGGCTTTGTCGCTGTCTATGCTGGTTAAAAGAGTTATGTATTTAAAAATAGTTTCGGGGTTTTCGGGGTCTTTTTCTATTGCTTTTTCGTAGGAAGAAAGCGCCTCGTTAAAGCGGCCTTTGCTCCACAGCCACGTCGCGTAAAGGCTTACGGTGGATGCCTCATCGGGGGCAACTTCCATAAGTATGGGGACATATTTATCCATTACTTCAGTATTTTCCGCGTCTACGGCAAGGTCTATTATGCTTTTTAATATGGCGGGGTCTTTAGGTTTTTGCTCGTCTAATTTTATGTAAAGTTCAAGTGCGGTTTTGGGGTCGCCGTTTTTTTGTTCCCACGCGGCGGAAATAAAATTTTGATAGAAATCGCTTGAAAGATTATTTTCGCCCGCAACTTCCCCCTGCGCGGCGGCAGCGGCACAAACGGGCAAAAGAAGAAAAAGAAAAATTGAGTTTAGTTTTATTTTCATAAGTTAAGGCGCATCAGCGCCGCGTCCTGACTGTTATTATAAAACTTTTTACGCAAAGATACTGTTTTAAATAAAAACTTTTCGTAAAGGTTCATTGCGGGCGTGTTGGTTACGTTAACTTCCAGCGTAATGTTTTTAACGCCCTGCGCCGCAAGTTCTTTAATACTTTCGCCCAAAACAAAAGAGCCCAAGCCGCGCCTTAAACAATTACCGAAAACGGCAAAGTTGGTAAGTTCCGCGTCGGGCGTGACAACTCTGTAACTTATAAAAGCAATTATTGTATTGTTTTCCCGCAGGGTGTAAACGCGGGCGCACGGCTGGTTAATTTCCTGCAAAAATTCCTGTGCGCTCCAATGCGCGCTAAAAGGATTTGCGCCCGCAACTTCCGCCAGACGGTTAATATCTGCGGGTAAGGCGGGCTGCAGCCTCATTTCTGCCCCAGTTCAAAGCGGGCGGGTTTTAAGTAGAGCGGCTCTAAAACATCTTTATTATCACGTTCGCTTTGCGCAAAGTCCAGCATTGTCTGCGGCAGAACTTTTGATATTTTGGCGGAGGCATAAGTATATTGTTTGGAAAGTACGCCGCTTAAAGGCAATCTATCCTTATCCCAGCCCGTTACAAAAAGCGGTTTTTGCTGCTTTGCCAAAAGTTCCTGCAAAGCTTCAAAGGAAAGCCAGACAGGCTTGTTGTCCCCGTCGTAAACACAGGCAAAATATTCTTCCCTGAAAGCATGCACCACAACGGCAATAATGCCGCCTTTATTTTCTTTAAGCCAGTTTTTGTATTCTTTGGAATTTTCTGCCTGATACTTTAATATTTCAAATATATCCGCGCTGGCGGCGTGCGTGTTTAATAAAGAATTAAGCATAGAAGCCAGCGTTATACCTATCCTTATGCCCGTAAATCTGCCCGGACCTTTTACAAAAAAGAAGTGTGTGGTAGCGTTAAACTTAACGCCCGCTTTGGCGTAAAGCCTTCTTATGATAGTAAAAAGGTATTCCTCCTGCTTAATGCCGCCGTGCTTGGCTGTGTATGTTTTGCCGCCCGCCTTAAGGGCAAGCAGAAGCGGGGCGGAGGAACTGTCCAAAGCTAAAACTACCGATTTATCCTGTTGCATAATTCCTTTAATAACGCGGCGGAAGCGCGGCCGTTGGCCTTAAACGCAATACTGCGCCTGTTATCCTGTTTTAAATTTACGTCAATTTCCAACCTGTCGGACGGAAAGAAATCTTTTGATGGGTCGGGCCATTCGGCAAGTATAAGGGCTTTTTCGTCCTGCAAAAGTTCCTCAAAACCGAGGTTGAACATTTCTCCCTCGTTAAGCCTGAACAAATCTATATGATGTATGGTTATTTGTTTGTTTTGGTATTTCTTCATCAAACTGAAGCTTGCGCTGACGGGCCTTTTTTTAAAGCCGAAATAATTGGCAATCGCGCTTACCATAACCGTTTTGCCCGCGCCTATCGGCCCGCGGAAGAAAATAATCTCCCCCCCTTTCAGGCAGGCGGCTAAAGCGGCGGCAAGTTTTTGTGTTTCTTCCACGCAGGAGGTTTCAACGTTAAAATCGCTCATAGCACCACCCGTACGGAAACTTCTTTGCCTTCAAAAAAAGCAGATTGCAGCGCGGAGGGGTCCTTCATATCTTTTCCGTCAACATTGTAGTAATATTTATATTCGCCCTGCGGCAGTATAACGGTTTTGGAAAATGTACCCGAACCCGTGTTTTCAAGTTCAAGTTTATGCCTGCCCCAAAGGTTAAACTCCGCAATAAGAACAACTTCTTTGGCTCTTGGCGATTTAAAATTAAATCTTACATTGCGCGGCTGCATTGCCTGCGCGTGATGCGCCTGACAGGCGGGAAGCTCCGCCGCCGGTTGTTTTGTTTGCGCGGCGGCGTATTTTTTGGCAAAAGCGCCATAGCCGTAACCGACGGAAATAATGGTAATTACGGAAGCCGCCAAAGCAACCGTATAAAATAAAACAGACGGAAGTGATAAACCTTTATTGTTCATCTATAAATTCCCTTATATAAAGTTTCGCGCCTAAAGATTCTACAAGTTCTTTTGTCTTTTTAACGTCCACTTTCTGCTTATCTACTATGGACACAATTACATTATCCATCTTTTGCGCGCACAAGCGTATAAAATCCAAAACAGATTCATAACCGTCTTTGGCATATTCCTGTTTGGGGCGTACCAAAGCGGCCCATTCTTCCTTATAAGGAGAGTTAATGCTTATATTTATTTTATCTAAAACTTTAGCCAAGTCGCCCGTAATATCACGCCCGTGCACAATATTGCCAAGCCCGATAGTGTTAAGACGTATGGCAAACGGTTTCAACTGCCCGCTTTTAATTTTATCTTTTAAGGTTTGGGCAATTTCTAACAGGACGGGGAGGCGCATTGTAGGCTCGCCGTATCCGCAAAAAACAACTTCTTCTACGGGCTGTTCCTGTATGCCTTTATATAATTCCGCCAAAACTTGCTGGGCGGAAGGCTCCTGCCCGCAAAGGTTAAGATTATATTGATGGAAGCGCATTGCAAATGTTGTCTTAATACAAAAAACGCACGCATTGGGACACCTGTTTGTAAGGTTGATATAAAGCGCGTTTTTAAATCTGTAAACTATTTTTGGCGTATTGTCTGTCATAATAAAATTATAGCATTATGAGGATATTTTATTAAAATTTTACGAGATATTTAAGGCGTTGGCAATAAAAGCAAATAATTGATAAAATATATAAATAGAAAGATTTTGGAGAGGTGGCCGAGCGGTTTAAGGCGCTTGTCTTGAAAACAAGTGTGCTAGAAATGGCACCGTGGGTTCGAATCCCTCCCTCTCCGTATTTTTTTGGGCTTTTTTGTTTATACCGCGTCGCTGCTCAACTCGGATATACCGGCAAAATCGCCTCCTTGATATACCTCGTTGATTGCTTCTTGTCTAAACAAAAAAATCCTGCAAAAATAAATTTGGCATTGCGTCGGGATTCGAAGTGCGTAAGCGCACTCCTGTGGCGTAGCGTTATTTTTGTTTGAGCAAGTTGCTCTGCGAAAGGCAAAAATCGCGAGTCCGGCCTGCAGGAAAAATACGTCAGGATTTTTACCGGAAGGCGAACCCTCCCCCTCCAATAAAGAGCCGTTTTTATAAACAATGCCAACTGCTTGGCACGCGGGTGCGGCTCGCACTTGCGTCGGGATTCGAAAGGCAGAGCGTTATTTTTGTTTGAGCAAGTTGCTCTGCGAAAGGCAGAAATCGCGAGCCCGGCCTGCAGGAAAAATACGTCAGGATTTTTACCGGAAGGCGAACCCTCCTCCTCCAATAAAGAGCCGTTTTTATAAACAACGCCAACTGCTTGGCACGCGGGGGCAGCTCGCACTCGCGTCGGGACTCGAAGCCCGCAACGATGTCTGAGTTTGAGGCATTTTAATGCCGAAAGGCGAAGACCGTGAGGGCAGGCCCGAGCAAAATTACCGTCAGGTAATTTATGCAGGGCGAATTGCCTCCCTCTCCTCCTAAATTATTATATCTGGAAAAAATATATAATAGGCTTTTAAAATATAATCAAGCTCAGTAAGGCCTCTCTCGCGTTTACCTAAAAAGGAGAACTCATATGCAAAAAACTATAATTTCTGAAGATTTAAATGAACAAATAAATGGAGATGCAGTAATTAAAGTTAATAACATTAGATTTAATGGAATGGTCACTGGAAATTTATTCATACAAGATGCTAAAAATATATTTGTAGATGGAATGGTAGTGGGAGATATTGTGGTATCAGGCAATTCGGAAGTAACTATAAATGGCATGGTTAATGGAAAAGTATCTTCTGAACAGAATTCTAAAATAATTATCTTTGGCATGGCGGGGCAAATTGAAGGAAGCAACATCATCATAATGCCCAAGTCAATAACAAGGGATTAGAGATAAACATATATTAAAACAACAACACCCGCGCCATAAGGAACGGGGGTTGTTTTATTTTAAACTTTTAAACAGTTTTATAAAGAACCGTACTTTGCAAAATTAATTTGCTTTTTTGTAGGTACGCTTAAGTTAATCTGCCTCTTTTTTAACTGCTGGTCTGACGTTACCATACTTAAAAACCTCTTCATTTCAGCCTTAGGCATTAAAGAAATTTCGTGTATAGTATTAGACATCATAATAAGCGCGTCGGTAAGTTCTCTGTCTTTTTGCACTCGCGCTAAAGTATCGGCGTCGGCCTTCAAAAACAAAGCGGGATTTGCGCGTAGCCTGTCCACTCGGGGATTAGCCATTGTTGCGCTGCTAACCAAAAACGCACCCGTAAACAAAGTGGCTACAACACCAAAACGCTTAAATGTTTTTGGCAGAACTCTTGCTAAGGCGGGTTCTTCCCTTACGGCTTTTTCTATCACTTGGCGCGCTACGGCAGTTTCGCCCTTGGCCTCGTAATCTCTAACACTTTCAAGAAATTTCGCCATATCTTTTGATGCGGCAAGGACGAAAGGAAGATCCTCTTTAACAATGCTTTCCTCTATCCAAAACTTAAGTTGCGGCGCTTTTGGAGAAAGCCTTAATCTTTTGTAAAGTTCTGCCTTTTTTATGTAATATTCGGAAGGTATATCCGCAGCATCTTTCGGCAAAGATTCAAGCAAAGCTTTAAGTTCCCGCACATAGGCGGCAGAGGATTTGTCCGAACCTAAAATTTTAATATTATCGGCAAGTTCAAAGGATTCTATATTAGCGTAAATTCGCCCCGGGCCGTCAATATCAAGATATTTAACAAGCGCGGGATTTTGCGTTTTGTACGCGTATATATAGGCGGCGCCATGCAAAAGATTGGTTTCGTAGGCTTTGCTAAGTCGCTCTTTTACAATGTTAAGGGCAGCCCTTTCCTGCAACAGTTCGCCTTCCACATTTTGTTTTGCCTTTTCCGCAAGTCGTCTGGAGGATTCTACCGCATTCAGTTTGGCATTTCTGGTATCGGCCATTTTTAGTGCGGCATCTCTGGCTTGCAAAGCTTTGCGAAGGTAGCTTTCTCCCAGTTGCATTTTTTTATCTGCCGCTCTTTTAAGCAAACGAGCATGTATGGCCCATAAAGCCCCCACGCTGCCTGCCGTTATAGCGGAAGTCAGGGCGTAATCGCCCAGACCAAGGTAACCATCGCTGGTTTTATTAATATTTTCTATGTCCTTTTTGGTGCGTTCCTGGTAATCTTTTAATGTTTTATTATCAGCACCAAAGGCGTACATATTACCGCCCGAAAGGACAGCGATAGCAAGTATCGCAGTCATTATTTTATTTATCGCTTTCATTTTGTACTCCTGCCACAAACCCCTGCAAACAAACAACGGGGGTCTTCTACACGGATGTAGTTTAACAAGTTTGCTTTTATTTTATTTTCCGTTTGACTTGTCAGTTGGAGAGTTATACCGGTTGTCTTACTGTGTTTTATTTAAGGCGGTGTATTGTTGCTGCACGGCTAATCTTTTCCGCACGGGTGTTTACCCTGCAATACAAGCCTATATAAATTATATTATTTATTTAGCTGCTGTGCAAAAGTTTACCTTTTAATATTTCCCCATAATAGCTTTAAGCACTTCTTTTGAAGGCATCACTATATTTGCGGGTTTTTCACGCTTTTCATACGGGGAGCGGACATCGCTTTTAAGCGCCACCAAACCGAAAGAGGACGCTAATATAAATTTTATCTGCCTTCTTGCTCTGTATGGCACCTGCCCTGCTATATACTTGCCCGCGCCGCGCCATAGCGTACGCCTTGCCGCTATTAATACAGAGGCCCTTAAAGCCTGTTTTACGGGCAGAAGCCTTACTATAATCTTACCCGTTCCCTTTGCGGCAACGCCCAAAACTTTAAAAGCTTTCATTACCAACAACCACTCGGTGCAAACTTCAGCCCCGCCCTGCACTGTTACGCAAACGGAGGTGGCGGGATGCGTCTGCCAAACAGCTTTGCCTATGGCGTATGCGAAATTTTGATATTGTTCGTCCCAACCCTCAAGTGAAAGGTTTTCGTTATAGGCAGAGGCAAGTTCAAGCCCGTAAATTGCGAAGAGAAAATAATTTTGAAAGTCCGTCCCCTCCCCGTTTACTTTTGCGTATCTTATAATAAAACTGTTCATTTTGCGATAATCGCCGCTTATGGCATAGGTGTTAAACAGCGCTGTTATAAGGTTAAAAGAAATATTATGCCTGTGTCCGTCGGGGGTTGTCATAAAACCGCCGTCTTTTGCCACACCCGGCAGCGGGTTTTGCAAATAGGCCGACCTTTCCACAAAATTACCCGTGGTTATCATACTTTTAAAAAAACTGTCGTCTTTATTCTTTGCAAAAAAAGATACCGTGTACATAAAAGATTTTACCGCAGTATATTGATTGCTAACCTTAAAACCCAAAATATTATTTTCCACTTCGGCGTATTTAAGCCTTTCCCCGTAACTATAGATAATTCTTTCCAACTCGGCGGACATAAAGCGTTGCTGATATGGCGTAAGATACACCACTTCCGCCAACGCGCGGGCGGACCAAACCTGCGCCGCTGGATTGCCGTAAGGGTCCCGCACATTATTTATTAAAGAGGAAAGCATATCCCTGCCCGCGCTTACATTGGCAACAAGCGACGCCGCTATAATTGAATAGCGGTAATACAAACTGTGCTGCGGCTCGTTATCGCTGTAAGGTTGTTTTAGCTTCTCGGCGAGAAAAGATACAAGCATACGGGAGTCTTCCGCATTAAATTGCACTTCTGGCAAGATAGAAGTTAAAAAGGAAAGTTCGCATTTAAGCGGGCCGTTATAGTCCTGCGCGCAGGATTTTTCCGTATAAACATTGTCCGAAGCTATATATTTTTGGTCAGAAAGTATTTGCAACAGTTCGTAAGCTTTTGAATCTTTTTGGTTTACGGCATACGCCCACGAAGTTATTGTAAGTTTTGCGGGACGCTTTGCGGGTATCACGGGCAAGTTAAAGTTAAATTTATTTTCTTTTTTAAGCGCGGCGGAGTTAAAAACAATCTTGGAATCATATATCTGGGCAAACGCGGGCAAGGCCGTCTGCGCGGTAAAAACCGCAGCCAGCAATAACGCCGCCGTTGTTTTGGCAAATATCTTCATACTATAAATAGTATAAGGTTTTGCCGTAAAATTAAAGAGCCATCGGGCCTATGCCTTATGGTTTTTTGGGCCTATCTTAAAGCAGGCCCGCCGATACCCACACCCTACAGACATAAGCAAAATAAAGGGTGTAAAAAGAACGCTTTATATTGTGATAAAAATTTGTACAATAAAACTAAATATTTTACCTTAAAGGCGGATTTATGCAGGAAGAATATCTGTTTTACTTTATCGGCTTTCTGGGCCTTTTGATATGCGGGGCCGGCGCGCGCCTTATAAAAAACTCCCCCATTTACAAAAAAGGAACAAAGCAAACCGAGGGCGTTATAGAAAGCTATGTTTCCTTCTCAAAAGATTTATACAATCCCAAGGTAAGTTTTAAAGCAGGCGAAAATAAAATAGTTTTTACAAGTTCTTACTCCAGCAATATAAAGCCTGTAGTCGGTAAGGCCGTAAAAGTTATTTACCACCCTGCCGCGCCCGAAAATGCGGAAATTAAATCTATCTTCAGCGTACTGCTGCCTGCCTTTATAGCCTTGCTTGGCTTCTGCGTAAGCGCAGCCTGCGCTTTTAAGATACTTCACCTGCTAAAACCCTAAACCCCTGCGGGGCGGGCCTTATAAAAGCTATAATATAAGTGATGACCAATAAAACTTTTGACGCACTGGGTTTATCCCGCCAAACGCTGGAAGCAATAAAAAAAATTAATTATTCCACCCCGATGCCCGTACAGGCAGAGGTTATTCCGTTTGTACTTAACGGCAAAGATGTTATTGCCTCCGCACAAACGGGCAGCGGCAAAACAGCCGCTTTTACAATTCCCCTTCTTGATATTTTAAGGAAAAAAGAAGACGCGCGCTGCCTTATAGTTGCGCCTACAAGGGAACTTGCCCAGCAAATATATAAAGTTTTAGGGGAACTTTCCGCAGGGAGCGAAATTCCCTCCGCGCTTATTGTCGGCGGTAAATTTATGCAGGACCAGCTTAAAAAACTTAAAAAGAACCCGCGCTTTATCATCGGCACACCCGGCCGCTTAAACGACCATATCAAACGCAAAAGCCTTGTTTTAGACAATGTAAAATATGTCGTTTGGGACGAAATGGACAAAATGCTTGCGCTCGGTTTTATCCACCAAATAGAACATATTATCAAACATTTACCGACGGAAAAGCAAACTTTAATGTTCTCCGCAACTTTCCCCAAAAGGGTTTTAAATTTGGCGGAAGTATATTTGACCGACCCTGCAAGAGTTGTTATAGATTCCCTCAACAGCGTATCGCAGAACATAGAACAAAAAACTCTTACCACGGAACATAACCTTAAATCAACCGAACTTAAAAGAATAATTACGGAAACAGAAGGCCAAATGATTGTGTTTACCAAAACGCAAAGAGCCACGGAAAGCACGGCAAAAGCTTTATGTGCAGAAGGCATTAAAGCAATGGCTTTGCACGGCGCGTTAAGGCAGAGCAAAAGGGAAACTATTGTAAGGGAATTCCGCGCGAATAATTTTAAAGTTCTTGTTGCTACCGACGTAGCGGCAAGAGGTTTGGACATACCCAAAATATCCTGCGTAATTAACTACGACTTGCCGCAATCGCCCGAAGATTACATACACAGAATCGGCAGAACGGGCAGAATTAACCAAAAAGGCTTGGCGATAAGTATTTTAACAAAGGCAGATAAAAAACATTGGCAGGAAATAAGAAACTTTTTAACCACGGGCGACGAGCAGGAACTTACCGAACAGGAAAAGAAGAACTTTCAGGCCGCGTTGGAAAAAGAAAGAGCCTCAGACCCGTTTTCCAAACTTAAACACAGAGGCAGCCCCTCGGCCGAAAGAAATAAAAAATCTAAAACCGGCGGTGGTAGAATGCACGGCAGCAGAAACTATCCTCCCAAACAGCGTGTTGATACCCGCCCCAAAGCAATGCGCGCGGAAAAGTCTTTTAATACAAATACCGACGACGCTTCAGCCATATTGGATAATAACAAACCGCAAGAAAAGCGGGAGAAAAAAGAATTTAAACGCCACGCGGATGCACCCAAGAAACAGTACGGCCATCACGATAAAGACAACAGATATAACCGTGAAGCCAAGCACGACCGCGGCAACAAACCAAATCATACGGGCAGAGAAGAGCGCGGCGAATATAGCAAAAAGAAAGATTATGTTTTTACGCCTTTCAAAAAATCATTCGTAGGCGACAAAAAGAAAGACGGAGATAAAAAGAAAGACGACAATAAAAAAACCTACGGCAAAGAAGTTGCCAAGCGCTGGGCAAAAAAGCTGCACGGCGACGGTAAAAAGCAGGGTTTTGGCAATAAAAATTTTAAAAACAAAAACAAATTTAAAAGAAGATAAACAAGGCAGACGCAACGGGTTT
>JAEXBW010000019.1 GCA_023393825.1 Elusimicrobiota bacterium
CAAGTATTTTGCGGCAATACAATGAGCAGGGAGGGAAGGATACCGTGAGCGGCTGGAAGCCCGTGTATCTGACCGACCGAAGCGACAAAGGATTGCCGCAAAAGACGCCGTCAAAATCGCGTGATTTGATGCCGTCCGCCGTAGAACAAATTGATAGACAGCACGCGTGGCTTTTCAGATTTTGAGAAAATTTTGATTTTATTCCGAGCGCGAACTACAAAGAAGAATGGGAGCGGAGCGACTCTCGGTAGTTTAGCGAAGAAAAAATCAAAATTTACCAAAATATGGAAAGCTGCTAGCTACACCCCGCCCAATAGAACCAATGAAATTATCCCAATAAAAAAGGCGGGGACCGAAGTCCCCGCCAACAAACCAAACCAAACCTAATTAATCTGCTTCTTACTCTTAATAACAACAAAGCTTAACACAGCAAGCAAGAAAACAACCACACACCACCCGATAGCGGTTAAGGAAGTATATTCGTTATTGTAAGTTACCACGATAGGGGCAACAATTACGGAAACCATATTAACAACCTTAATCATAGGGTTAAGTGCGGGGCCGGCAGTATCTTTCAACGGATCGCCGACGGTATCGCCCACAACGCTGGCTTTATGGCGTTCGGAGCCTTTACCTGTGTTGGCAGCAATATCGCTGGGTTCGTCTTCGATAAGTTTTTTGGCGTTATCCCATGCGCCGCCCGCGTTAGACATAAACACGGCAAGCAGCTGGCCTGATACTATAATACCCGCCAAGAAACCGCCCAAAGCTTCCACGCCCAAAGCAAGGCCCACCACAACGGGGGACACAATGCCTAAAAGCGCAAGAATGATTAATTCCTTCTGAGCGGCAGTCGTGGAAATAGCAACAACAGAACCGTAATCGGGTTTTGCTTTGCCTTCCAAAATACCTTTCTTAAACTGTTTTCTTACTTCTTCAACGATAAGCGATGCAGCTCTTCTTACCGCGTTGATAGCGAAGGAAGAGAACAACCAAGGCACGGCCGCGCCGATAAGCATACCAACAAATACGACGGGGTTGGATATTACTATACCGACATTTTTAATAAGCGGCAATACTTGGTTTAAGCCTTCAGATGCCCACTTTTCGTTAAGCATCGTCTGCACATTGCTTACGTCAACCATATAAGAACCGAACAAAGAAACAGCCGCTATAACGGCGGAGCCTATGGCAACGCCCTTTGTGATAGCCTTTGTGGTATTACCCACGCCGTCAAGGTCAGCCATAATCTGGCGGGCCTTTTTGGTTTCTTCGTCAGTCTTACCGTGCCATGCCATTTCGCCCACGCCGTTTGCGTTATCGGCAATAGGGCCAAAGGAGTCCATAGCAACGTTGTTACCCGTGAGGGTAAGCATACCGATACCCGTCATAGCAACGCCGTAAAGAATAAAGTTAACTCTTTCGGAAGCTTCCAAACCTTCAATGGAACCGAAGATAAGGACGGAGGTAAAGATAGTTAAAGCTATAACGAGTATAGCCCAAACGGAAGATTCCAACCCGACGGCAAAGCCGCTGAGGATTGTGGTAGCGGAACCTGTATCTGTTGATTTCTTAACTTCCAACACAGGCGCGCCCGTCGTACCCGTAAAATGTTCCGTAATTCTGTCAATGGCCATAGCCAAGATTACGCCGATGGTAACAGCGGCGAAAGGTCTCCACCAACCGCCGGGGATACCGTCAAGGTAAAAATAAGCTACCGCGGCAAAAAGAACAATGGAAATAGCGGCAGAAGTCGCATACCCTTTAAAAATGGCCTTCATTGCGTCGCCTTTGGCGCCTTTATCGTTTACCACATAAGTACCGATAATAGAGCAGAAAACGCCAATACCGCGAACCAAGAGGGGATAAACTATCCATTCGTAATAACCCGTGATATGCCACAAAGCAAGACCCAATATTAAACCTGATACGATTGTAACTTCGTAAGATTCAAAAATGTCTGCGGCCATACCTGCGCAGTCGCCCACGTTATCACCAACAAGGTCGGCAACGACGGCTGGGTTTCTGGGGTCGTCTTCGGGAATACCCGCTTCAACTTTACCCACAAGGTCAGCGCCTACGTCGGCAGCTTTGGTATAAATACCGCCGCCCACCCTCATAAACAAGGCAATCAGCGTACCGCCGAAACCGAAACCTAACAAAGCGTCAGGCGCGGCAATACCAAAGATTACAAATATTATCGTACCGCCCAATAAACCTAAGCCGTCGGTAAGCATACCCGTGCAGGTGCCTGCGCGGTAAGCTATCTGAAGCGCTTCGGTAAAGGAGCGTTTGGAGGCAGCCGCAACGCGAACGTTGGCGGCAACCGCTATACGCATACCTATCTGGCCCACTATTAAGGAAAATACGGACCCTAAAATAAAAGCCCCTGCGCGGCCGAACGCGATTATAAGTTTAATCGTTTCGGGCGGATAGGGGGCAAATCTTTCCATAGCTTCGTTAGATACCGGCACAATGTAAACCGATAAAAACAAACATACGGTAAGTATCCCTATAATAGGAAGAACGGATTTAAGCTGTTTGCCAAGATAAGCATCAGCGCCTTCCCTGATAGCATTCCACACTTCCAGCATTTTTTCGTCGCCGGTAGGGTGGGCCATAACCTGTTTTTTTAAGAACAGGGTGTACAAAAGTCCGATTACGGCCATGGCAAGAACGCCAAACAAAGCGTATTGCTCAGAGGCCTGTAAATCGCCTATTCCATACCACATATGATTCCTCCGATTTTCGTATTAAAAAAACAAAGAAACTGTTAAACGTAAACAGTTACCCATATTGTACATCTATTTATTAGTTAAGTACACGGAAATTTAATTATTATTTTTACCGCAAATAATCGGGGCGCAAGCGGCGGCAATTAGTGTATAATCTAAAATAGGCATTTATATTTTGCGGCAATAAATTGAATCAGGGGCTTTGTATGAAAACGATTCACTATTACCTTATTTCTTTTTTTATTTTATTCCTTTTATCCTTACTGATAGGCAAGGTGTGGAATGCCGCCGTTTCGCCCGCGCTGCGCTCTTTACCAAGGTCGGTAAAAGTAAGCTTTACGCAAACCCGCACGACGCTGCCAAATACTCCGCCGCAAAAAAACGCTTTTCTGCCGATAGAGAATAACCAAAATCCGCAGGCGGAATCTGCCGCGGGGGAAAACAGCGCAGCAATCTTGCCCGCCGCCGCGCCGCACGGCGCTTTGCCCGCGCCGCAGGACCGCACGGGGCAGCCATACGCAGAACTTGCACAAAACGCTAACGAAGCGCCCTCAACCGTAGCGCAAAAAGAAAACGGTACAATGACTTTAGAAAAACCCTCGCAGGAAATCGGCATTTTAACAGGCGGGCAGTATCCGACATCAGGCAAAGCGGAAGATTTATATAAAGCGTCTTTGCCCGCGGTTAAGGCAATAATAGCGGCGCAAAAAGAATACTTTGCTAAAAACAATAAATACACTATAAACCCGCAAGACCTTAATTTAGAATTTAAAGATTTAGAAAAAACAGTTAATACAGACAGCAGAACAGCCCTGCAATTTAATAACGGGTTTACATTTATCCTCGGCTCCGGCTTTTTGGGCATTATATACAGTTCGCCCGCTTTGCCCGCCTCTCAACTTTATAATATAGATTTCTTTTACAGTTCAGGCGCAACCTGCTACGCAAGAACTTTTGAAGCGGGCCAAAGCTGCCGTGCGTTGGGGGGAGATTTCCCCAGAGCAAACAAAATGCTGCCCAATATAATAGAGTATCAGCTGCCCAGGAATTTAAAGATTAACTTATGAGATTACACTACTACTACCGCCTTTTAGGTTTTTTAGTCGTATTTGTTTTTGCAATGTCCACCAATTA
>JAEXBW010000020.1 GCA_023393825.1 Elusimicrobiota bacterium
CCTCCGCGCCGATGCCGAACATAAGCGCAATGCCTGCGCTGCGGTCATCAGTGCCTTTAGTATTGTTTTCCGCCGCCCAAGTTTTTAAATAATCCGCACCTATGCCGACGGGGATATAAAGCCGTAAAGGGCTTTGCGGCATAATTTGCGCTTTTGCGTAAAACATTGCGGTTGTATGTTCCGCGCTGCCGTAATATTTTTTACCGCCGCTCATCATCGCAGAACCTTTGCCGTTATCGCTGTATGTTACTTCTGCCCCAAGCGCCAAGTGCGGCGTTATATATTGCGTCGCAGTCATACCCAAAACCGCGCCGCTTCCGCCAAACTCCAAACTCTCTCCCGCAAAATTTCCATCTGGCGAAAAGTAAGAAACACCACCCATAATATTAAGTTCGCTCTGCCCCGCGTTAATGCCGTAAAGCATAGGGCCAAAAAGCCCCGCATTAGCAAGCGGGGTAACGGATAAAAACAGAAAAGCAAAAATATATTTACGCGTTTTCATTTTTCTTTTTTGCTTCGGCTTTTTGCGCTTTAAGCAGTTTTTCCTGCCGCTTTATTTCTTTCCATTGCGCTAAAGCTTCCTCTGGCGTTGCGGCCTTTGCCCCGCCAAAAACGTGCGGGTGGCGGCGCAGTAATTTTTGGTTTAAACCGTCAATAACTTCTTTTATTGTAAAGCGGTTTTGCTCCTGCGCTATTGCGGCGTGGAATACAACCTGCAACAAAAGGTCGCCAAGTTCTTCCTGCAAATTTTCGTCGTCTTTATTTTCTATGGCGGTTATAACTTCCTGCGATTCTTCTCTAAGGCATTTAATAAGCGTTTCGTGCGTCTGCGCTTTATCCCATTTGCAGCCTTCTGGTCCTCTTAATTTTGTAAGTATACCCAAAAGTTCATTAAAAAGTTCCGCCGCGTCTTTTTGCTTTATTTCACTTTGCATATTGTTACCTTCTTTGGGCTTTTTATTTTAAGATATTCAAAGTCGCCCTCAAAAACTTTGGACATACCCACATCTATGGCTATAATTTTTCCGTCGTCGCTGTGCGATATATTAGGTACGGTGGTGTGGCCTATTATTTGCTTAAACGGGCATAGCGCATGGTTGTGAATGATGGAGGAAATATCCTCCCAAAAAATTCCGCCGAAGCGTTCGCTTCCGCCGCGGATATAACTTACATTAAAAATAGGGTGATGATAATTAGAGGTTTTTGCCGCCTCTTTAAAAACTTTATTAATGTGCTTTGCAAAGGCCGTCGGGCTGGGCTTGCCTTTAGGGGCCACTTCTTTTTTTAGCGCCGCAAATAAATTATCGCAAACGCCAGCGTGCGTAAACAAAAAACCCCTTGCGCTATATGCCGCGCAAAGCCTGCCGTGTTCAATGCCGCGCAATAACTTTTGGCGGAAAGGCTCTATCTGAAAGTAAGGAAGGGAGGTTATAAAATAATTCTTTCTTAAAATTTCCAACTCGTGATTGCCGATAAGCCTTATAATATCCCCGCCGTCGGCGCGCGCCTGTATTTGCAACACGTCTAAAAGCCTGTCTATGTGCAGCGGGTCCGAACCTCTGTCCAAAATATCGCCCATCTGTATAAGAATTGTTTTTCCGCCAGTCCAAGTAAGTTCGGGGTTCATAAGGCCTGCGTGTATTAGAACTGCGGCGAAAGAATGATACTCTCCGTGCGCGTCTCCGATGGCTATTATGGGACGGGGGGCATGCTTGTTCATATTTTAATTATACCAATGTAAATACTATAATAACAGTATACCGTGAATAACAATAATAAATTTTTGCCGGCGCAAAACGAAATAACAAAACTCCTCGGGCGGAGTAATGTTCTTTGCGACGAAGCAGCCCTAGCCCTTAACAGTTTTGACGGCAGTCCCGTCAAAATACGGCCCGATGCCGTTTTAAATATTCCAAACGCGGCAGTTCTGCCCGACGTTATAAAAATATTAAATAAATTTAATGTCCCCTTTGTTCCCAGAACGGCGGCCACCAACCACGACGGCGGCTGCGTTGCCGTTAAAGGCGGATGTATCTTAAATCTTTCCGCTTTGGATAAAATAATTTTAATTGATACAAAACAAAAATATGCCGTAGTGGAATGCGGCGTTATCAATAAACATTTGCAGGACGCTTTGGAGCCGCTCGGCTTCTTTTACGCGCCCGACCCTGCCAGTCAGGCTTTTTGCACTATCGGCGGCAATGCGGCCTTAAACGCGGGCGGCCCAAAAACTTTAAAATACGGCGCAACCGCAGCAAATATCTTAAAAGCGCAATTTATTACGCCCGACGGGGAAACCCTGTTGTTGGATAGGTCTGCTGGCGGGCCTGATTTGCTTTCTCTTTTGGTAAAGAGTGAGGGAACTTTAGGCGTTATAACAAAACTTTGGGTTAAAATTACGCCAAAACAACCTGCGCTTAAAACCGTTCTTGCGTATTTTCCCACCCTTAAAGACACAATGCAAACCGTAAAGCAAATTACTGCCGCAGGCATTTTGCCCAGCGCGCTTGAGGCTATGGATAAAACAACTATGGACGTTACGCAAACCGCCTACCCGCAGGGTATGCAGGCTATGCTGATAGTGGAAACGGACGGCAAAAAACAAACTGTGGAAAAAGAAGCCAAACAGATTGTGGAAATATGTCTTAAAAATAATGCCATTAAGGCGGAAAGCTCTTCTAAGGAAGATGAGCGGGCTAAACTGTGGAGCCAGCGCAAAGGCGCGGCGTCCTCTTTGGCTAAACTTGCGCCCAATTTAGTTTCTTTAGACGGCACCGTGCCGCGCGCAAACTTGCCAGAAGCGATAGAAAGCGTGCGCGCGGTGTTTGAAAAATACGGCGTTCGCGGCGGTATGGTATTCCACGCGGGCGACGGTAATATGCACCCCAATATAGTTTTTGACGAAAGGAATTTATTTGAAACCGCACAGGTAAAAAAAGCTATTAAAGAAATTAATGCGGCAGCAGTCGCCGCAGGCGGCACTATCAGCGGGGAACACGGCATCGGCGTGGAAAAGCGCGCCGCAATGACGCTTATGTTTGAAGCACCCGCCTTGGATTTATTTAAAAAAATAAAAATGGAATTTGACCCTAAAAACATTTCCAATCCCGATAAAATTTTACCCGTAGCCAGCCAAAGCCGCCTTAGCGCAACCTTGCCTACAGACGGCGAAACGCTTAAAATTATAGAGCGCGTAAAACAGGCTTACGGCGCAAAAACTCCGCTTAATATAGTCGGCCTTAAAACAAAGTTCCGCCCTAAAACTGGTGAAAATTTAGACCTTTCCAAACTAAATAAAATAACGGAAATTGACGCGGAAAACCTTTTGCTTACCGTGCAGGCGGGCGTAAGCGTTAAGGCCGCTGCGGACGAGCTGCTTAAGCATAATATGTATCTGCCGTTTCAATCCTGCAAAGGCAGTATGGGCGGCGTTTACGCAAGCAAAATATTTGAAGATATGGCGGACTATATAACCGCTTTAGAATTTGTTTTGCCAGATGGTACATTTATCCGCCTTGGCGGTAAATATATAAAAAATGCCGCAGGGTACGATATTATAAGATTCTTAAGCGGCAGCCAGGGTTTTTACGCCGCAATTACCGCACTTACCATAAGAGTATTTACGCTAAAACCCGCCGCGCGCCCGCAAAGGGATCTTGCAGAATTTATACCCGCAAAAGAGCATTTGCGGCTTAAAAAAGTTTTTGACGCGCACAATATTTTTAATAAGTTTATGATAAGGGAAGAAGACAATGGCGCACGATAATCTTTATAAAAATTTTACTCCCGCTTCCCTTTTTAAGGAAAGCCAAAAACATTTACACTCAAGCTGCTTTTTTACTCCGCACAGCGGCAAAAGTGATATTTACAATGCTGCGTGCCTTTGCAATCGCTGCGGCGCGTGCGCGCAATATTGCCCGTCTTACAAAGCTTTATCTGCGGAACTTTATTCCCCGCGCGGGCGCAACCAACTTGCCAGATTGGTGTTGGAGAGAAAGCTAAGCCTTACCCAAGACGCGGAGGCAATAAAACGCAGCGTAACTTCCTGCATAATGTGCGGGCAGTGCAGCGCGCTTTGCCCCGTAAACGCGCCTTCCGCCGCGCTGATGACGGAACTTAAAACAGCTTTAAAAACATTTCCCGCCGCGCGCTTTTCCACGGTTTTCTTTGCAAAATATCCGCAACTTTATTTTGCTTTTAAAAATATAAAGCACCGTATTGCCCCGCAGGAAAACCCAAAAGCGCTTTATTTGCCTTCTGCCCTCGGTTTGGAATCAGCAAAGCAGGCTTTAAATATTATCGGCCAAAATTTTGGCGCGGCCGCGGTAATTAAAAGCGGGCTTTTGCTGGCAGAGGCTTCCCTGACGGCACCCGCCGACATAACGGCAACTATCCTTAAAAATATAAAAGCGGAATATGACCGCCTTTGCGCGGGCCAAGCGCTGCCGCTTATTGTTGATAATATAGAAGATTACCGCCTGCTTAAACAGGCTTTCCGTTACGGCGTTGAAGATTTTATATCAGCCGATAAAATAATATTTATATCAGAATTGCTAAAAAAAGGACAAAAAATAAAAGCGGAGGATATAAAAGGTAAAACGGTGCTTGTGCAAAATAATAATTTATTTTTTGACGCTGACGCTTTGCCCGCCCGCTTTGCGGAATTTTTGCATTGCGCCAAGGCGGATTTTTTAGTAAAGTTTAATCCGCAAGGGCCTCACAGCACGGGCTTGTTTTCTTACCGTGCAAGAATAAGCGGCGCGCAAGAGATTAAAAGGCAGTTAGCCTTTGAAATTGCAGCGCAACAGGCGGATATATTTGTTGTTTTTTCTGCCGCGGATAAAAGGTTTTACGAACAGCTTTTAAAACATTTTTATCCATACACCAAGGTTATGCACATTACGCAGGCAACAGGGTTTTTTTATGACAGATAAAGAAAAAGAGGAATTGCACGCTCAAGAAAAGCTTAATTTGATGGTAGAGTTCGGCAAGCAGCTGGCAAGCGAAACGCGGCTGGATAAATTGCTGGAACTTATCGCCTCCAGAATACAGCGCATTATAGGGGCAAAGCGTTGTTTTATCTTTATTAAGGACGAGAAACGCGGCGAATTTTGGTCTAAAATAGCCAGCGGCAAAGGCCTTAAATATACCGAAGTCCACCTGCCCATAAACGGCAACAGCATTCCCGCGCTTGTTGCAAAAACAGGCCACACCGTAAATATGCCCGACGCTTACGAAGACGCCCGCTTTTCCAGAGAATTAGATTTAATTACGGGCTTTAAAACAAGCTCGCTTTTGGCAGTTCCGCTTAAAGATAAAGAAGGCAAACTTTTGGGTATTTTCCAGCTTAATAACAAAACCGATAATACTCCTTTTGATAAGAAAGACGAAGGCCTTTTAAAGCTGCTGGCCAGCCTTGCCAGCGGTAATATAGAAATAGCGACGCTTTACGAAGAAGTACAACTTTCCAACTTAGAAACAATTTACCGTCTGGCCATTACCGCCGAGTACAGGGACCAGTATGATACCAGAACCCACCTTTTAAATATAAGCCGCATTTGCGGGTTGCTCGCAACCGCGCTTGGCTTTGCGCAGAAAGATGCCGACACTATAAGAAACGCCAGCCTGCTCCATGATATCGGCAAGGTGGCTATACCTGACCATATCCTTCTAAAACCCGGCAAGCTTACGCCGGAAGAATATACAAAGATGAAAACGCACACAATTTACGGCGGCAGAATTTTGGAAGGCGCAAAATCTAAATTACTGGAAACCGCTTATAAAATGAGCCTGTTCCACCACGAAAAGTTTGACGGCACCGGCTACCCTCACGGTTTAAGCGGGCAGGAAATACCCGTAGAGGCGCGCATCCTTGCCGTGGCAGACGTGTTTGACGCGCTTTGCATGAAGCGTGTTTATAAAGACGCGTGGGATATACAATCCGCCTACAAATACATAACCGAACATTCGGGAACGGAGTTTGACCCCGCCGTCGTTACCGCCTTTAAGGAAACTTACGGCGAGATTGAAGCCTTTTATAATAAATAAAATTCCTTTCCCGCTTGAGCCTTTTGCTAAAAACATATAGAATTAATGTGGAAGTTAAAATACCGCGCGTATTTTAACGGGAGATTAAAATGTTGAAAAATAAAAAGGGTTTTACTTTAATTGAGCTGATGGTGGTTGTTCTTATCATTGCCATACTTGCCGCCATAGCTTTGCCGCAGTACAGAATAGCCGTTGAAAAGACAAGAATAGCAACCAATATTCCTATAATGAAAGCCTTGCACGACGCTATTATCCAGTATTACGGCACAAAGGGCGAGTATCCTACAAGCTTCTCTAAACTTTCCGTAACGGTACCCAAAGGCCTTTATAATGTGTCGGGCAAAACGCTTACAAAGAGCGATAACAGCTGCATTATAATATTGCAGGACGGCAACACCCCGCCCGCATTGGATTTAACCTGCAAAACTAACGGCGGCGCGCTTAACGATTGGATTATGAGCTTTCGGTTTGTAACAATAAGTTCCGCGCAAGGCGGCGGGCTTACCCCCGGGAAAAGATTGTTTAAGGTGCAAACTACCGACGAACACAATAGAAAATTGTTAAGGCAGGCGGCGCTCTCTTCCGGCTGGAAGGAAGAAGAAAGCTACACCTTTACAATGCCGTAAACGTAATTTTAAACAAATAAAAAAGCCCCGTTTTTATGCGGGGCTTTTTGTTTGGCGTAAAAGCTTATAAATATTTTGTAAAGAATTCCGAAAGTCTGTTTTTATATTGCTGGCCTGCAACTTCCGCAACTTCTGTGTGCGAGGCGTTTGCAACAATCCACAACTGCTTTGGTTCGCCCGCTTTCATATGCAGCTTTCTGGCATCGTGGCGGGGGGCCAAAGAATCGTCAGCACCGTTAATAATAAACACGGGTTTGCCGTTAAGCTTTTTAATATTGTGTTTGGGGCTGAAGTCCTCTGGATTCATACCAAGGCGTTTGCGCGCAAAATAAAGCGCCAAAGCCACAAGCGGAAAATACGGCGTACCTTTGTTTACTCTTGCCCAGCGCGCTACCACTTTTTCGTACGAGTAATAGCAGCCTTCCGCTACCACGCATTTAATGTCGGGGTTATGGGCGGCCTCGTATACGGCAACCGCCGCGCCCATAGAAAGGCCGTAAATTCCTAAATATTTGGTTTCGTTATGACGTGTCTGGCGGATGTGGCTGATGGCGGCATTGGCGTCGCGGATTTCAAGGTAGCCTATAGAACTCATACCCTCGCCGCTTTCGCCCGAGCCTCTGAAGTCAAAATAAAAAAGGTTAAACCCCTGCTCTCTTAAAAATAAAGTGTTTGGCATTATACTGCCTTTGTTCATACCCCAGCCGTGCATAAAAACTATAGTCTTTTCGCTAAACTGCGGTGCGGGTATAAACCACCCTTTAAGAGTAATACCGTCTTGGTTTTTAAAGATTACATTTTCAAAAGGGACTTTAAATTGGTCGGGGAAGTTAGCTATCAGGCATCTTTGCGTCTTCCTGTAAATTATTTTATTGCTTTCTTTATAAGCAATAAACACGGCCAAGGCCGCAGTAAAAAGTATGGCAACAAGAATCAATATTATCGTCATAAGTATATTTTATATTTTTTATCCTAATATTTCCTTTATAGTATAAGGCAGCTGCGCGCACACGTCACTTGCCATTAAAGATATTTTGCCGTATTCTTTTACCGCATCATCTGCCGCCGCGCCGTGTATAAACACGCCGAGGCAAGCCGCAGTAAAAGCTTTTTGTTTTTCTGTTTTGCTGTCTTTGCGCTTTAAAAGCTGGGCAAAAATTGCGGCTGTTATGCCTGCCAAAGTGTCCCCGCTGCCCGCCTTAGCCAAGCCTTCATTGCCTGTGGTGTTGGCATAAGTAATATCGTCAAAGCATACTTTTGTTTGCGGGCCTTTTAAAAGGCTTACCGCGCCCGTAAGTTTAAAAAGTTCCTGCGCGGCGGTAGGGGGATTTATTGTTTTTTTATTTAAAAGTCTTTTAATTTCGCCCTCGTGCGGGGTTAATATATAAGGGATGTTTTTGTTTAATTTCTGCGGGCCGTGTTCGGCTAAAAAGTTAAGCGCGTCCGCGTCTATAACCGCGGGTAAATTTGTTTTTGCAAGCAAGTCTGCGGTTATTTTTGCGCCGCCGCCCATACCAGGGCCGATTAAAAGTAAATCGTGCGGCATTTGCTTAAGATAGCTTAAAAGCGGTTTAAGCGATTTCTTATTAAGGCAGCCGTTGCTGTCTTCCAACTGCAAAATAATTGCTTCAGGCACGGCCTGCGCGCACAAAGAGGCTATGCAGGCGGGTACCGCCAGCGTTACCAAACCTGCTCCCGCTCTATAACAAGCAGTAGCGGCAAGTATTGCCGCGCCGGGCATATTGCGAGAGCCTGCGGCAATCAACACTCTGCCGTTTAAATTTTTATGGGAATCGGCAGTTCTTAACGGGTAATTTTTTTTAACAAAACTTTTTGTAATTTTGTTCATAAATTATTTTTTAAGCGCAAGCACTACCGCTGTTGCGTAACTTTCGGTATGGGAAAGTGAAACTTTAAATTCTATCCCAGCGCCGCGCTTATCGTGCAGCAATATTTGCGGCTTGCCGTTTGCCCCTTTTATAACTTCTATCTTTTTTAGGGCAATGCGGTCAAAGGGAAGCGTTTTAAAGGCCGCTTCTTTTGCGGCAAAGCGCACGGCTAAATGCTGGGCTTTATTCTTAAGCGGCAGGCAGTAGGCAAGTTCGTCGGCGGTAAAAAGCCTTTCAAGCGTTTTTTGCTTTAAGGCTTTAAAGCGGGAAACTTCTTCTATATCGGTGCCTATATTTATAATTTCCATTATTCCACCGTTACGCTTTTGGCAAGGTTGCGGGGCTGGTCAATTTCTCTGCCGCGCATATCGGAAATATAATAAGCAAACAACTGCAAAGGAATAACGCTGAGTATGGGGAAAAGGTATTCATCCGTCAGTGGCACCACAACGGCATTGGGCGTGGGCGTGTTTGTAACGGTAATAACCTTTGCGCCGCGCGCGGAAACCTCTTGGCAGGAAGAAAGCATTTTATCGTACAAATTACCCTGCGGGGCAAGTGCGATAACAGGCGTGCCATTATCAATAATGGCAATGGGGCCGTGTTTAATTTCGCCGCCCGCAAAGCCTTCCGCGTGCAGGTAGGAAATTTCTTTTAACTTTAACGCGCCTTCCAAGGCGACGGGGTAACTTACATTCCTGCCGAGGAAGATAAAAGAATTCTTTTCAAAAACTTCTTTTGCCGTCGCTTTTATTTGTTCGTCCGTTTTTAAAGTTTCTTTTATAAGTTGCGGCAAGGATAAAAATTCTTTATACAAAGCTTCAAATTTTTCTTTTGTAATCGTCTTTTGCGCGTAAGCCAAGTTAAGCGCGAAGGAATATAAAACCGCCATTTGACAGGTGAAAGCTTTTGTTGATGCTACGCTGATTTCAGGCCCGCAATGCGTGTAAACGGTAAAGTCGCTCTCGCGCGTTATGGAGGAGCCCATTACATTGCAAATGCTCATCACTTTAAGGCCCGCGTGTTTGGCGTTCTTTAAAGCGGCAAGCGTATCTGCGGTTTCGCCCGACTGAGAAACTGCTATAAACAGCCAGTCTTTTTTAAAGTTAATATCGCGGTATTTAAATTCGGAAGCGGTTTCCACCTCAACGGGCAAACGGGTGAAATGTTCTATTATGTACTTTGCCGCAACCGCCGCATGGAAGGCCGTGCCGCAGGCAACAATATATATACCTTTTATTTTTTTTGCTTCTGCGGAAGAAAGGCCGAAAGCTTTTTTAATAGACGCGGGCAAGGTTCTTAATGTATCTTCTGCGGCTTGGGGCTGGTCAAAAATTTCCTTAAGCATAAAGTGCTTAAAGCCGCCCTTTTCCGCCGTGGAGGAATCCCAATCTACCGTTTGCACTTCTCTTTGTACGGGGTTTCCGTCCGCGTCAAAAATTTTGTAACCGTCTTTTGATATTTTTGCCAAATCACCGTCTTGGAAAAATAAAACTTCGTTGGTATGCTTTAAAAAAGCGGGAACATCGGACGCTAAATAAAATTCGTTTTTACCCAAGCCCAAAACAAGCGGGCTTTGCTTTTTTGCCGTCATAATAACGCCTGGGGCATCCGCATAAACGGCGGCAATGGCATAAGCGCCTTTAAGCTGTTTTATAGCGGCTTTAAAAGCGTCTTCAAAAATTTTTGTTTTAAGCAATTCTTCTATAAGGTGGGCAACAACTTCGCTGTCTGTCTGGGATTTAAAGGTATGCCCTTTATGCTCAAGTTTATGTTTTAACTCTGTATAGTTTTCTATTATGCCGTTATGCACAAGGGCTATTTTGCCTGTGCAATCGGTATGCGGGTGGCTGTTTTCCGTAGAGGGTTTGCCGTGTGTGGCCCAGCGCGTATGGCCTATGCCGCAGGGGGAATTTACGCCCGTCTGCGCGATAAGCGCTTCTAAATTATTAACTTTACCGACGGCTTTAAGCACGGTTACTTTTGCGGGCTGTTCAAATGCTATGCCTGCGGAATCGTAACCCCTGTATTCCAATTTTTTAAGCCCGTCGGTGATAATATCGCTGCAATTTTTACTGCCTGTATAACCTACAATTCCACACATAAATCAGTCCTCAATAATCATTTTCATTTCAAGTACGGCCTGCGGCAAACCCGCAAAAACGGAGCGCGCAATTATGCTGAAACCTATATTAAGGCACTCCATACCGTCTATTAAAGCCACGTCTTTTACATTGGTGTAATTAAGCCCGTGTCCGCTGTGTACGGCAAGGCCGAGTTCTTTTGCAAGTATAGACGCCATTGAAAGTTCTTCTAAAAGCGTTAATCTTTCAGCTTCTGTTTTGGCTTCGCTGTAATTTTTTGTGCAAAGTTCCACAATGTCCGCGCCAAGCCTTTTTGCCGTGCGGATATCGTGCGCGACAGGGTCAATAAATAAACTTACTTTTATGTCCGCCTTTTTAAGCCTTTCAATGGCGGGCAGCAAGGTGGCTATGGTATTATCGTCTAACTTTAACCCGCCCGAGGTGGTAAGTTCGTTGGGAAATTCCGGGACGATGCAGACAGAACCGGGTTTATATTTTAAAGCTATATCAAGCATTTCTTTTGATGCGGCCATTTCCAAATGTATTTGCTTGCGGCTTAAAACAGTAAGCCTTTCAAGGTCGTGGTCTTGCATGTGACGTCTGTCTTTTCTTAAGTGTAAAACTATAAATTGCGCGCCCATTGAAAGACAAATTTTTGCCGCCATAACAGGGTCGGGAAAGCCAGCGCCGCGCGCCTGTCTTAAGGTGCCTATATGGTCTATATTAACGCCAAGTTGTACTTTCATAAATTCTCTCCAACGCCCAAGCGCGGTTTTATGCCGCTACTTTGGCTTTATAAAAATCTGCGGTTTTTTGCGCGTATTCTTCTACCTGCGCTTTATCTTCGCCTTCAACAAGAATTCTTAGCAAAGGCTCCGTGCCTGAATATCTTACAACTATTCTGCCCTTTTCGCCCATGCCGCTTTCAAGTTCTTTTACATAATCCAAAAATCCCGCAACTTCTTCCAAAGGTGTTTTTGTATCTACTTTAACTTGTATAAGTTTAAGCGGATATTTTGTCCATTGCTCTTTAAACCAGCTTGGTTTTTTGCCGGACTCTTTTATTATCGCAAGCGTTTGCAACGCGCACAAAATACCGTCGCCCGTATTAAATAAATCGCGGAAGATTACATGGCCCGAGGTTTCCCCTCCGACGGATAAATCTTCTTTGTCCAAAGCTTCAAAAACATATTTATCGCCCACTTTTGTAAGCACGGGTTCTATGCCGTGGTGCTTTAAATAATTTATAAGGCCGAGGTTTGCCATAATGGTTATTGCAACCTTGCCGCCTTTAAGTTTGTTTTGCGCTTTAAGGCTTGTTGCGGCTATAGCTATAATATTGTCGCCGTCCAGCTGCCTGCCAAGCTCGTCTGATGCTATAAGCCTGTCGGCGTCGCCGTCAAAGGAAAAGCCTATAAAAGCATTTTCTTCTTTCGTTTTATCCTGCATTGTTTGCGTGTGCAATGCGCCCGCGTTTTTGTTTATGTTAAGGCCGTCGGGGGCGTTAAACAGGACAACGGTATCCGCGCCCAGTTCTTTAAACACCTGCGGTGCGGCTTTATAGCTTGCGCCGTTGGCGCAGTCCAAAACAACTTTAATACCTTTAAAATCAATACCTTTAACCGTGGATTTAAGAAAGTCTATATAGTCGCGCACTTTACCTTCGTCCTTGGTAAAGTTTGTGGAAGGGTCCTGCTGCGGCACGGCGGTTGTTTGCTCTATTGCGTCTTCTATAGACTGCTCAATATCTTCGTTAAGCTTAGAGCCTTCGGGGGAAAAGAATTTTATTCCGTTAAATTCTGCGGGGTTATGGCTGGCGGAAATTACAATACCGCAAACCGCACCGTACTTTTTTGTAAGGTAAGAAACCGCAGGGGTAGGCGCGACGCCTATGTGCAAAACGCTAAAGCCTGCCGCCCTAATGCCGCGCGTAAGATATTGTGCTATCTGCGGGCCTGATATGCGGGAGTCTTCGGCTATAATAACGGGTGTTTTGGCATTACTGCCGCGCTTTTGTAACTCCTTAAGCGCGCAGTAACCCAACTTAACAATAAAATCTTCTACAAGCGGGAATTGCCCCGCAACAGCGCGAACGCCGTCGGTACCGAAGTATTTCGTCATCCTTTTAAGCAGCCTCCTGCGCAGGGGAAGTTTCCGCAGCCTCCGTCTGTTGCGCGGGTTTTTCTTCCGCGGCAACGGCGGGCTTTTCTGCTTTCTTAATGCCCATAATTTCGTCAATTTCGGCACCATCAACAACTTCTTTTTCAAGCAGTCTGGCTATTAAATTTTCTAAAGCAGGCTTGTTTGCAATCAAGATTTCCTTAGCTTTCTTGTAAGAATCTTTTACAAGCAGGCTGACTTCATTATCAATATCGCGCGCCAATTCTTCCGAGTAATTTTTGTGTTTGGATAAATCCATACCCAAAAATACTTCGTTTTCGTCCGTCTGTACGGAGATAGGCCCAAGCTTTTCGCTCATACCCAGTTCCGCAACCATTTTACGGGCATAAGCCGTGGTGCGGGAAAGGTCGTCATGCGCGCCTGTAGTAATTTCGTTAAACAAAATTTCTTCGGCCGCTCTGCCGCCCAAAAGGATTGTAAGCTTATCTAAAAGTTCGCTCTTGGTTGTAAGATATTTATCTTCCAAAGGCAGCTGCATGGTGTAGCCCAAAGCGGGGCCGCGCGGGATGATGGAAACTTTATGCACGGGGTCGCTGTTGTCGCACTTTTTGGCTACTATCGTGTGGCCAGCTTCGTGCGCGGCAATAACCTTTTTCTCTTTTTCTGATATTACGCGGCTCTTGCGCTGCGGGCCTGCTATAACGCGTTCCACAGCTTCTTCTATATCGGTAGTGGAAACAGCTTCTTTATCCGCTCTGGCGGCAAGGATAGCGGCTTCGTTAATAACGTTTGCCAAATCCGCGCCCACAAAACCGGGGGTGCTTTTTGCAATAACTTCAAGGTTAATATCTTTGCTTAAAGTTACTTTTCTGGCGTGAACTTCCAAAATTTCCTTGCGCCCTTTCATATCAGGGGAGGGGACATTTACGTGTCTGTCAAATCTTCCGGGGCGGGTTAAGGCGGGGTCAAGCACGTCGGGGCGGTTGGTGGAACCCATAAGTATAATGCCCTGCTTGCTTTCAAAACCGTCAAGCTCAATTAAGAGCTGGTTTAATGTTTGCTCTCTTTCGTCGTGTCCGCCGCCGATGCCTGCAAATCTTCTTCTGCCTACGGCGTCAAGTTCGTCAATAAAGATAATGGCGGGGGCATTGTTTTTGGCATTATTAAATAAATCCCTAACGCGCGCCGCGCCAACGCCTACAAACATTTCCACAAATTCGGAGGCTGATGCGGAAAAGAACGAAACTTTAGCTTCGCCCGCAACCGCTTTTGCAAGCAAGGTTTTACCTGTACCGGGTGCGCCGTACAAAAGTACGCCCTTTGGCAATTTTGCGCCGAGTTTTTGGAATTTTTTAGGATTCTTTAAGAACTTAATAATATCCTGCAATTCTTCCTTAGCTTCGTCGCAGCCCGCAACGTCTTTAAAGGTAATTTCCTGCGCGGTAGGGTCCTGCATTTTGGCTTTGGATTTGGCAAAGTTCAATGCGCTTCTGCCGTCGTTTTTCTGCGGGCGGATAAATAAAAACCACCACGCCAAAACAAACAATGCAATCCAACCGATGTTTAAAAGTATGCTGTATACCCAGCTCTTATCCGCCTGCCCTTTAAACGGAATTTTGGCGGAGATAAGTTCAGGCACAAGCGTATTATCTTCTATCTTAACGGCTTTAAATTTTTCTTCTTTGCCGTTATTTTTGTATGTGCCTTCAATGGTATCGGTGCTGATTGATACGGAAAGTATTTCGCCCGCGGCTACTTTGCTCTTAAATTCGGAATAATCCATAACTTTAATGGGATTTGCGGTTCCCATTCTTGAATAAATGGAAACGAGCAGGATAAAAGAAAGAATCCACAAGACAATCTGGCGGACGGGAATGGGGATTTTTTTATTTGGTTTCATCAAAAACTCCTATAAACGGTAAATTGCGGTAGAGTTCGTTGTAATCAAGCCCGTAGCCGATAACAAACTCGTTTTCTATGGTAAAGCCGATATATTTGGGGGCCATATCAACTTCCCTGTTGGAAGGCTTATCTAAAAGGGCGCACATCTCTATGGAGGCGGGCTGCCTTGTTTTAAGCAATTCAAACAGATACTTTGCGGTAATGCCCGTGTCCACAATGTCTTCTACCAATATAACGTGGCGGCCTTTAATATCTTCGCGCAAGTCCAATATCATGCGGACCTTCCCGCTGGAAGACGTTGCGCCGTTGTAGGAAGACAGGCACATAAAATCTAAATTACAGTCGGTTTTAATATTTTTGACCAAGTTGGAATAAAATATTATGGAACCTCTTAAAATACCTACTATTATTGGGGTTTTGCCCTGGTAGTCTTTTGAAATTTGTTCGCCCAGTTCTTTAACCCTGGCATTTATTTTTTCTTCATCAATAAGTATTTTTTTAAGCGGCGGATTATATTGCATAAGTAACGATTTCCTCCCTTCGGATAAAAAACGCTGCCTGCCGCAGCGTTTTATGTTTTTTAATTTTGGTTTTAAATCAGCTGTTGGCCGAGAGCAAAAACTTAACGGCTATAACTATCATAATTACGCCTGATATAAGCTGAAGCCTGCTGCCCAAAACGGTTTTGGTAAACGCGTGTCCGTGCGCCAGGCCGAAAGTAACTGCGAAAAAGGTAAACAATGCGGAAAAGAACAAAGCCGCCAAAAGCATATTGGCCGATACCAATGCCAGCACAAAGCCGAACATAAACGAATCTATGCTTGCCTGTACGGCAACCTTAATAAGGTAGCCGCTCTGTACGATATCCGTGTAATTTAAGCTGGGGGCTTTTTCTATAGACTCCAAAAGAAGCCTTACCCCGATAAGGAATAAAAAGCTGAATGCCAGCCAGTTTATAACAGGGCTTAAAGTTGCGTAAAGCAATTTACCCGTTATAAAGCTTAGCGATATGGCAAGCAGGTTGGCAACTATAAAGACAAGGGTTGTTTTAAGGACAACAGTACCCTTATAGCAGCTGCCCAGCTTGCTGCCCGAGACTACCCCGATAGCAAAACATCCCGTTGCTATGGATAATAAAACTAATATTATTGATATTAATCCCATAGTTATATAACTTTATTCTATCAAATGTATATGCAAAAAAGGCAAGTATTTTGCCGATTTTGGCCTAAACGGCACCTGCTATCCGTTTAAGAGTATTTTAAGGCTTAACACTATAAGTGTAGCCCCGCCCACAAATTCTACCCTTTTGCCAAAATAACTGCCCAGCTTTTGGCCTATGGTAAAACCGACGGAAGTTGCTGTTAATATACAAGCGCCAAGTATTATAAGCACCTGCGGCAAATGAACGTGATAAATCGCCAAAGAAACCCCTGCCGCTAAAACATCAATATTTGTAGCCAAAGCAAGCAAAAGCAAGGTTTTAAAGCGCGTCATATCATACTTTTGGCAGGCTTTGGTTTCGGGCGCGTTGGCAAAGGATTCTTTTATCATCTTCGCGCCGATATAAAACAGCAAAAAGAAAGCCAGCCAGTGGTCCCAGCCCGATATAAACTTTTGCAGTTTTACGCCGCCCAAAAAGCCTGTTGTCAAAAACACAAGCCCCACGCAGCAAAACAACAACGCCACCTTGGCAATATGCTTTGGCGGAACCTTATTTTTGCCGCCGCAGGCAGAAGCCGCGGCAACCGCCATATTATCCATTGAAAGGCCTATGGCTAAGAACAGGATGTCTACTATACTCATCGTAAAATATATAGTAACATTTTTAATATGCAATCGTTAAGAGAACTTTATAAAGCGGGTATGGGGCCATCAAGCAGCCATACCATGGGGCCGCGCAAAGCGGCTGAGATTTTTAATAAACAAAACCCTGCGGCGCAAAGCTTTAGGGTTTATTTATATGGCTCTTTGGCCTTAACAGGCAAAGGGCATTTGACAGATTTAGCCGTTATAACAGGCCTTGAGCCAAAACCCGTGCAAATAGTTTGGGAAGATAAAATAACCCTGCCGCGCCACCCCAATGCCCTAAAATTTGAAGCGCTTGACGAAAAGGAAAATATTTTAGCCGCACATACATATTACAGCGTTGGCGGAGGAGAGATTAAGGACGATGCCGATTTTACCGCAAAGTTGCCAAGCATTTACCCTTTAAGAACAATGCAGGATATTCTTGCCTACACAAAAGAGCGAAAGATGGGGCTTTGGGAATATGTGGAAGAATGTGAAGGCCCGCAGATATGGGATTTTTTGTTAGACGTGTGGAAGCAAATGCAGGACACAATGGATCGCGGCCTTAGCAAGCGCGATATTTTGCCCGGCAGCCTTCAGCTTGACCGTAAAGCTATGCGCTATTATAAGCTGGCCGATACATCGCCACGTTATGTAAGGCGCGTACACCGTTTATTTTCCTACGCTTTAGCCTGTTCGGAAGAAAACGCCAGTGGCGGACGCGTTATTACCGCGCCCACCTGCGGCAGCTGCGGAGTATTGCCCGCTGTTTTAAGAATTACGAAAGAAGTTTACGAACTTGACGACGCTCCTATAGTCCGCGCGCTTGCAACGGCGGGGCTTGTGGGCAATTTGGCAAAAACCAATGCTTCTATATCTGGGGCGGAAGTTGGCTGCCAGGGGGAAGTCGGCGTTGCTTGTGCTATGGCGGCCGCCGCTGCCTGTCAGCTGGAAGGCGGCAATAACCGTCAGATAGATTACGCGGCGGAAATGGGTTTGGAACACCACCTAGGCCTTACCTGCGACCCCGTTGACGGACTTGTGCAAATACCGTGCATAGAACGCAATGCAATGGCGGCAAGCCGCGCGGTGGACTGCGCCACTTACGCCTTGGCGTCCGATAACGATAACAGGGTTTCCTACGACGATATTTTGGTAACAATGATGCAGACGGGCAAGGATATGAACAGCGACTACAGGGAAACCGCAAAAGGCGGCCTTGCACGGTTTTTTAGGAGGAAGAAATAAATTTTATGGATACTCTTACATCAATTTTCAAACGCCGCAGCATACGCAAATTTACGGCGCAACCCGTGGAAAAGGAAAAGCTTGAAACTATTTTGCGGGCGGCAATGTCAGCCCCGACGGCAAGAAATGTGCAGGACTGGGAGTTTTTGGTTGTAACTTCCGACGAGGGTAAAAAGAAGTTAGACGCGGCCCACCCCACGGGTATGATTGCGGCAAATGCCCCTTTATCGGTAATAGTCTGCAGCAATTTGGAGCGGGAAAAACCCGCGCAAGGCTACTTTGCGCAAGATTGCGCCGCCGCCATACAAAATATGCTTTTGGCCGCGCACGCGCTTGGGCTTGGCAGCGTGTGGATGGGCGTTTACCCGCGGCAGGACAGGGTAGATAATATCAAAGCGGCGTTTGCGCTGCCCGCACACATACAGCCCGTTGCTATTGTTGTGTTCGGCTACTCGGCGGAAGAAAAGGCAGATCAAGACCGTTACGATGACAGTAAAGTTCATTTTGAACAATGGTAATGCTTTAAATTTATTTTCTTTTGCGTGCGTTTGCGAAAGTTTGCATGTGCCTTAAATATGGTTTTGCTAGTGCTTTATACATGTGGTTTGGTTACGGCGCGGCGGTTTGTGATTGTCAAGCGCGCCTGAAAAATGATAGAATTATAAAACATCAGCCTTTATGGCGATGTTTTTTTAACGGCAGTTTTATTTTTGTTGATGGTAGCGCGCGGCATTTGCCCTGCACTTTACCGTTGAAAATAAAAAGAATAGATTTACGGTGGTTGTAGCTCAGCTGGTTAGAGCGCCGGTCTGTGGCACCGGAGGCCGGGGGTTCAAATCCCCTCAGCCACCCCATATTTAAAAAGCCCGTCATTGCATATGCAATGGCGGGCGTTAATTTTCCGTAAATAAAAATAAATAACTTCTGAAAAAAAATTCTTACAAATCTGCCACTACTCAATTACCAACATATCTTTATCGTCAAACTTCTAGCCTTCAAAGAAGGCGACTTCCCAATAGTAGCCGTCAAGGTCTTGTATGTAGCCGCTGTAGCCGCCCCAAAAAACTCTTTGCGGCGCTTTGGCAATTTTGCCGCCAAGCTTTACCGCGCGGGCAAAAATGTCGTCGGCTTCTTCTTTAGTCTTGGCTACATAGGCAAGCGTAATCCCTGGAAAACCGCCCAAATGCGGCGGCGGGGTAGCCTCGTTAATATCTTTGGCAAGGCCTTCTAACGGATAAAGCTCCAGCTTGCTGCCGTTATTGTTAAAAAATACGACGGGCGGGTTCGGCTCCGTTTGCGGCGTTACAAAACCGAATAAATTTTGGTAAAAAGCGCGGGCCGCTACAATATCCTTAACGCCCAAACAAATAATATTTAATCTGCTCATAAAATCCCCCTTAAGGCAATAATGCTTATTCTAACTTATTTTTAAATTGCAATCGCACGCGGCAGGTGCGGCGGAGCGGAGATAAATTTTATATAGTTTAATTAGATTTTATACAAGGCGGAAAATATGAAAGCGATAGAAAATAAAGACGGCAAAACACGCTGCGGCTGGTGCGTAAGCGAACCTATCTATATAAAATATCACGACGAAGAATGGGGCCGTGAAGTTAAAACAGACAAAAAGATGTTTGAATTTTTAACTTTGGAATCCGCGCAGGCGGGCCTTTCCTGGATAACAATTTTGCGCCGCCGCAAAAATTACGCCAAAGCTTTTGCCAATTTTGATGTTAAAAAAGTTGCCGTTTTTACCGATAAGGATGTGGAGCGCCTTATGCAAGACGAAGGCATTATAAGAAACCGCCTTAAAATAAAAGCCGCCATAAGCAATGCCAAAGAGTTTATAAAAATACAAAAAGAATTTGGCAGCTTTTGCGCCTATCTTAAAACTTTTCTGCCCGATGGCAAGCCTGTTATAAATAATTTTAAAAGCCTTTCGCAAATACCGCCGCGCAGCCCGCTTTCAGACGCTATAAGCGCGGATATGAAGAAGCGCGGCTTTAAATTCTTCGGCACCGTTATTTGCTACGCGCACTTGCAAGCCGTCGGCTATGTTAACGACCATCTTACAACCTGCTTCGTGCGCAAAGAGCAGGGTTTATAAATATATTTTAGGGGGATATTGTGTATAAAAAAGGGTTTACTTTAATAGAGCTTTTGGTGGTGGTTTTAATCATAGGCATACTTGCCGCCATCGCTTTGCCGCAGTATCAGGTTGCCGTCGGCAAGGCCAGATTTTCTGCCATGCAACATTTGGCTAAATCTTTGGGGGATTCTGCGGAAAGGTCGTATCTCGTTCTGGGCCGCTATCCAAATAATTGGGCCGAACTGGACGTTTTGCCTTCCTCGGAATTTACAGGCAATTTTGCTTTGGCAGATTATATTTACGGACCGAGTTTTTATATTGACTTATATGACGGTAGCAGCAAAAACGTTGTTGCCTACCTTGGGGATTCTTCAACCCGCAAAATAGGTTATGCCGTATGGCTTAGGTACGAGCCAAGCAACCGCGCAGGCACGCAGGAATGTTGGGCATACCCCAACGATTATGTCGCAAACAAGGTGTGCCAAGCGGTGGGCGGCGTACAAAATGGCACCGCTGGCGGCAGCGGGGTATCAGGCTGGACAAGGTACGACCTTAAATAATCTCTATAGCCAATATACCCACGCGCAAAATAGTACTTTAGTCCCTTGTCGTCAGGGCAATAGTTATTTATACTTTACATTACAAGATACAGGGAGGCCGCTTTTTGCGCGCGCGACTTATGAAACATATTAAAAATATCTTTTTTGCATTCGTGTTTGCCGCAGTTGTTTTGTCCGTCGGCGGATTATCCGCGTTTGCGTCCCCCGCGCCTGCCCCTGCCTTCCCCAAATATTTGCAGGAGAAAATTGCCAAGCAATATCCCAATGCCAACCCCGCCGCTTTGCTTATAAATTTGCAGTTGGGCGTAGGCGCAAGCAATACCGTGCAGGGGGAGCCTTCCGTCTGGGAAACTTTTAAAGGATTTTTTAACGGTAAAGATAAAAAAGACAAAGTGAAAGCCGTCGCCGCCTATCTTTATAATATTTATGTTACCGATGCGGTTTACAAAAAAACATTGCCGCCCAGCAAATTGGATTTTAATTATATCGGAGTTTTGGATTATTTATACCGTATGGCAGGCCTTGAGCATAGCTATCCGCAATTTTATGCCGACAATCAGGAAGACATAAAAGAGCAGTTGGCGGAAATGTTCAAACAAAAACTTAATGTTGCATATAACACGGCGGATTCCTCCAACACCGCCTTGGAAAAACTGTTTATACAAACCCTCCACAGGAGTAAAGATTCCAAACGCCGCTACGGCTACACCGCCGCTGCGGGAACCTTAACGCAGCAGGCAGCCTCCGACGAGTTAGTGGCGCAGCTTAAGCGTCAGCTTGCTGTTAACAAAGCCAAAAACAACAAACTGGTTTCCACCTATAAAGAAGTTGATATGATGGCGGTTATGGACCACGCAAAAACAAATACCGTGCAGCATTATTACCGCCCCGTTAACGAAGAATGCGCCGTTTGCACATATTCTTTTTGCCGCGATATTTGCGCCGCCCTGCCCGCAAAATACGACGAGTGGCGCATAGTAAAAGTTTATACCGTTTTTGCCTACCCGCAGAATGGCGAATTTGTAAAGACCGCGCAAAATACCGATAAATTTACGGACCCTGCCACACACAAAATTTACCCGCAGTGGGACTATCACGCCGCCTCGCTTTTAGTGCTTAACAAGGGCTATCAGGTGGCCTATATTATGGTGGACCCCATGCTGCTTGCGCAGCCTGCCCCGCTTGCTAAATGGGCGCAACTTTTTGCCGCGGACACCAATTATCTTATAGGGCCTTTCCGCCGCAGCGAAGGAATAGAAAAGCAGATACTGGAAAAAAGCAAACTTTCCTCCGACTATAAACCTTACCCCGTCCGCAAATAGTACGCAAATAAATTTTTGCTTAAATTAAAAAAGCCGCGTTTTTTATAACGCGGCTTTTTCGCTTAATGTGCTTTTAGTTTAAAACTTTAAACTCTATCCTGCGGTTAGCAGCACGCCCGTCTTTAGTGGTATTATCGGCAATGGGTTGGGTTTCGCCGTATCCTTTTGCCGCCAGTCTGTTTTCCGCTATGCCTTTTTTAACTAAATAATCCTTAACGGCATTTGCTCTCTTCTGTGATAATTTAAGGTTAAATGCGTCGCTGGAAGTGCTGTCGGTATGCCCCTGTATTTCTACGGAGAAATCGGACGCGGCAACTAAAGCCGCATAAACCTCGTTCAGTATTTTTTCGCTTTCGGGCGTTATGGAAGCGGAACCGTTTGCAAATGTTACACCATGCAAAACAAGATTTTTGTCTTTTGTTAAAACAACTTCTTCCTTAACGGGCTGGGGAACGGGGGCCAAAACAACTTCCTGCTGCTCAACGGGGGCAGCTACGGGTGTTTCCTCCGCAACGGGTGCAACTGCGGCGACGGTTTCAACCGCCGCTTTTTTTTCTTCTCCGGCTCTTTTTACGGCCTCGGCTTTTTTACAGTTTCCGAAGAAAAAGGAAAGACCCGCTAAAGCCTGAAGGTTGTGCGTTCCCGTGCCGCTTTCTGTGTCTATAAAGTGGTCGGCTTCCGCTCTGAATGCTAAATTTTGCGTAAAGAAATATTTAAGACCCACGCCGTAATTTACGCCGAAGTCTGTTTCCGAACTGCCGTTTTCAGGGTCCATTATATAAGCCCCCGCGCCTGCTTTTACAAAAGGCACGAATTTGCCGAAAACAAAGTTATAAGCCAAGTTGGCAGACGGGTAAAAAACTTTTAATTTATCCCCCGTGTCTTTTACTTTCGTCTTACCGCCTATAAAGGCGACTTCGGCGGAAATTGCATCGGTAAAATAATGTCCTAAGCGTGCGCCAAAGAGCCAATCAGTCTTAAGGTCGGTGTCCCCTTCATAATTCATTGCCCCCGCCTGTAAGGAAACTTCAGTTTTACCTTTAAGCTGGGCGTTTGCCGGCAGAGCGAAAGCTGCGGCAATCAGCAACAGTATAATTTTAGCTGTTGTATTTTTTATCATATCTTTCTTCTCCTTTATGTTTTCCCGCCGATATATAATCTGCGGGTAATCAGAATTTAATAGTTATTATTGTCCCGAATATAATAAATGTTAAATCCTTTTAAATGGAAGATAACCTTGTTTTGCAAAGCCTCTCTTTTAATTTTATTTTCCGTCAGTCAGTTCGGAGGTGCAATGCGCGCACTTTACCGCTTTTAGAGGAATGGCGGAAAGGCAAAACGGACATTCTTTTGTGTTGGGCGCGGCTTTTTCTTCAAACTTAGTTTTTAACTTATTTACCTGCATTATAAGTAAAAATAAAACACCCGCCACTATAAAAAAGTTTATAACGGTGTTTATGAATATACCGTAATTTACCGTCGCCGCGCCCGCCTGCTGCGCTTGGGCAAGACTTTCGTAAGGTGTGGAGGTAAGATTAAAATACAGGTTGGAAAAATCCACCCCGCCCGTAATTTTACCTATCGGCGGCAGCAGAACATCGCTTACCAAAGAAGAAACTATCTTGCCGAACGCCGCCCCTATTATAACGCCCACCGCCATATCCACGACATTACCGCGCATAACGAAATTTTTAAAATCTTTCAACATAAACTCCTCCCTATTAATATAATGGATATAATAAATATCTAGCTTTTTTTACGGGGCTTGTAAATAAAATTAATTTTTATTTATATAATAGGTATAACGAATTTGCTTTTCTTATGTTCAACACTTTTTGTTTATGGGGGAGATAAATGTATAAAAAATATTTATTGTTTGTATGTGCTTTTTGCTTGACGGCAACTTCTTACGCCGCGCCTTGGCAGTGGGTTGGTCCGCGAGCTATGGCGATGGGCGGCGCGGGTGTGGCGGTGGCTTACGGGCCGGACGCGCAGTATTGGAACCCTGCCGCTTTGGTGCAAAAAGAAGGCCGTAACGAAAAGGGACTTCTTTTTAACCTCGGCGTTAATGCGGAAACCACAAAAACCGTCTTAAAATCCATTGATAAGTTTGATAAACTTTCCAAAGATTACGATACTCTCTCCACAAAAATAGAAAACGGCGGGGCGCCTACCGCGGCGGAAATGTCCACTTTATTTACGGGCCTTTCCACCATACACGATTTGGTGGCTAACGAAATCGGCGCGCTAGTTAATGCCGATGCGGGGCTTGGTTTTAAGTTTAAAAACTTTGCTTTTTCCGTCCGTTCTTTGGGAAATATGGGCATTACGCCCGTTATAGATACAAAAAATTTGGGGCTTGGCACGCAGGGCGGCTCTTTGGGTATAACCTTGGGCGCTACTACAACCCCCGCCAATCCTACCAATGCCACCGCCGCAAATACGCTTGCCGCATCCATTGACGCGCAACCGGGCTTGCTTGCGGACTTAAACACACTTCTGGGCGGCAGCTACGGCACATCGCAAGCTTTGGCAAATGCTTTTGTAAACGCTGCTTCGGGCGCGGGTTCTACGCCGGATCAAATACTTGCCGCAGCTAACGAGGCCGCCGCAAATATGGGCGGCGCGGCGCCTATCATCAACAGTGCGGCTTCCTCCAGCGGGATAAGCGGCTATAACGATAACGAAACGCGCGCTATGGCAGATGTCGCCGCTTTTACGGAAGCTTCTTTAGGCTATGGTTTTACCATTGTAAAAGGCGTGCAGCTGGGCGGCAATATAAAAGCAATCAACGGCACTATCGCGCAAACAGGCATTATGCTTTTGCAGGAAAATGACGACGTAGGGGACATTTTAAAAGACGCTTGGGAAGATAAAAAGAACAGCACGCAGCTGGGTGTAGATTTGGGCGCATTGGTTAATGTGCGCGAACTTTCGGGCAAGAATATTTGGTTTAACCCGCAGTTTGGTATAACCGCAAAAAATATTAACAGCCCTAAGTTTGACAGGCCCGCCCCGCCCGTCGGTGTTAACCCTGTAATTGCGGCAGATTGGAAGACGGGGGATTATGAATTAAAACCGCAAATACGCGCGGGCGCGGCTTTAAATCCCTTAAGTTTTATAACGCTTGCGGCGGATATGGACCTTACGGAAAATGAAACTTCCATTAAAGGCTATGACTCCCGCCAGCTTGCCGCAGGTGTGGAAATAAACCTTGTTAACAGGCCTTCCTTTAATTTACCTTTAAGGGCGGGGATAAACAAGAATATAGCAAACTCCAACGCGCCTATGTACTTTACGGCTGGCCTTGGTTTAAACGCGGCACATTTTTATATGGAATTTGCAGGCGCAATCAGCAATGAACGCACGGAGGTGGATAATACCGATATTCCCGCCGCCGCGGCCGCCTCTTTTAATATAGGGGTTATGTTCTAGCCCTGCTTATTTTTTAGGGAGGCTGCCTCTTGCGCTTTAAAGGCGGAAATCAGCAGTTGCGTTGTGGCGAAGAACTGGTAGAAAATATTTTGAGGATTTCTAAGCTGTTCTTCTTCAAATTGCGCGTAAAAGATAGTTTTTTTGGATACCGCAAATAAAGTAACTTTGCAATGTATGCTAAAAGGCAGTTCCTTAACGGGCTGCATAGCGTAAATCATCTTATCGGCCTCTCTTAATACGTCAAGGGAGGCCGCTTTTATTTTAGGATGGCCCTGCCCCAAAAACCCGCCGATGCCCGAAGGGCTGTTATTTTCAAAATACATACTTGCGTCGCCAAGCGCGTTGGCGGCTATTATGATATTTTTTAAAATATTATTATTGTCGGGCATGCAAAACTCCGCGCCCGCGGCGTAAATTTCTTCCTGCCCAAAAGGCACAAGGCCTTTGGCCCCTTCAAAATTCTTAGCGTCAAGCCAAAAATTGCGCATATTCCTATATGCTTCTTTCATAACTTTCCCCCTAATGGAAATTATAAATAAAAGATATTATATCCCCTTTTCTCAAATAATAACATTTTTATTAAATTTATCAAGGGCTACGTTGCCAAGTTGCCTTCTTTAGCGCTATTTTTGCTATATTTTAGTAAAGATTGTCCCTTTATAAACGGAGATTTTATGGCAGAGAACAAGCGCGTTATTATTTTGATGATGGATTCCTTTGGTATAGGCGGGGCAAAAGACGCCGCCGCTTTTGGCGACGCGGGCGCAAATACTCTTGCCCACATAGTACAGGCAAACGGCGGGCTTAATGTGCCTAATTTAGCGCAGCTGGGCCTTTTTAAAGCGGCAGGCGCAAGTGATAATTTTGACGAAAAATCCGCAGGCCCGCAAACAAAATCTTCATTCAAAATACCCTCGGCTTACGGCTATATGCAAGAGCTTAGCAAGGGTAAAGATACGTCTTCGGGCCATTGGGAAATGGCAGGCGTTCCCGTACTTTTTGACTGGGGCTATTTTAAGCCGAATTATCCATCTTTCCCGCAGGAACTTATAGAAAAAATTTGCGCGGAAGCAGGCTTAAAAGGCATTTTGGGCAACAAGGCCGCCAGCGGTACAGAAATTATTGCCGAACTGGGCGAAGAGCATATTAAAACGGGTTTGCCCATTTGCTATACCTCGGCCGACAGCGTGTTCCAGATAGCCGCGCACGAAAAGCACTTTGGCCTGCAAAAGCTTTACGGCCTGTGCGAAATTGCCTTTAAACATCTTGCGCCTTATAATATTGCCCGCGTTATCGCCCGCCCGTTTGAGGGGGAAAGCACCGCAACATTTAAGCGCACAAAAAACCGCCATGATTATTCCGTCAAGCCGCCTGCCCCTACGCTTCTTGATATTATGAAGGCGCAGGGCGGCAATGTTATTGCCATAGGCAAAATATCAGATATTTTTGCGGGGCAGGGCGTTACCCGCGCCGCAAAAGCCAGCGGCCTTGCAGAACTTTGGGACGTTACTTTAAGGGAAGTTTCCGCCGCGCCCGCAAACAGTATAATTTTTACAAACTTTGTGGATTTTGATATGGTTTGGGGCCACCGCCGCGACTATAAAGGATATGGCGAAGGGCTTGAATATTTTGATACGCGCCTGCCCGAACTGGCGCAAATTTTGCAAGATGACGACATTGTTTTTATAACGGCGGACCACGGTTGCGACCCGTGCTTTAAAGGCACGGACCACACGCGCGAAAATGTGCCTGTAATTGTATTTGGTAAAAGCATAAAAGAAGGCTTTTTGGGTAAAAGAACAACTTTTGCGGATTTGGGCCAAAGCGCGGCGGCTTACTTAAAACTTCCTGCTTTAAAAGCGGGCCAAAGCTTTTTATAAGTTTTATATATTGCGGTTTACTTTAATTGCGCTTAGTCCGCTTTTCATAACCAGTTTTCTTAAGAAAGGGTTATACATAAACGGACACTTTAAAAGTTTAAGCCATAATTTTAAGCGAAGCGGCAGTACGGCCAAA
>JAEXBW010000030.1 GCA_023393825.1 Elusimicrobiota bacterium
CGAGTTTAAAATTATATATAATTTTTATATAGGATAAAACTATGAACGAAGTCATAAATACTATCTTAACAAGAAGAAGCATCCGCGTATACAACACGGATAAACCGATCGCGCAGGCCGACTTAGACCTTATTTTAAAGGCGGGTCTGTATGCACCAAGCGGGTGTAATGCCCAGCCTTGGCATTTTACCGTTTTGCAGAATAAAGAAATCAGACATCTGCTTAACGTTGAAACAAAAAAAGAACTTTTAAAGACTACCAGTCAAATGTTCTTAAACATGGCCAAAAACGATAAATTTGATATTTTTTACAACGCGCCCGTCGCTATAATCGTTTCTATGGACCCGCTGGCGGAAGCCCCTGTTTCCGACTGTGCCGCCGCCACCCAAAATATGCTTTTAGCCGCGCATTCTTTGGGCATAGGCAGCTGCTGGGTTGGCCTTATAACTTATCTTTTTGACAGCGAAAGGGGAGAGGCTTACCGCCGTCTTTTAAATATCCCCGACGGTTATAAACCGCTTCACGCCGCGGTATTCGGCTATGCCAGAATGCCAAAGCCGCCCGCTCCGTTCGCGCGCAGGGAAAATACAATAAGCGACATAAAATAAATAAAACCAGCTTTACCAAACCCCCGTTTAAACGCGGGGGTTTATTTTTTGCGCGCGCGGACAAAGCAGGATAAAATCAAAATTTATATAATATAACAGAAGTAAAGACAAGGGGTTACACATTTAATTGTGTATTTTTTCATCTTCCATCACGCAACGGTACTCGCTTATCAATAGCAGCCAACGGTAACATTCTGCAACTTTACAAAGCAGGGGTTAGTCTTTGCTCGTCTTAAAAAAGGGGACATAAATGAAAACTTTAGTACAAAAAATATCCGCGGTAGTCTTTTTTGCCGTCTTGGCGGGGGGAGCGTTTGCTCAGTATTTTTCCCCCATGCAGGAGGCTATTATAAAAGGCAATAAAGCATCCGTAAGATATTTGCTGGAAACGGGGTATAAAATCAATACCGTGGAGGAAATTACTTCTTCCGCCCCGCGCAAAATAAGAATATTGCTTACGCCGCTGCAAATGGCCTTGCATTACAGACAGACGGATATTGCGGAGATGTTGATAGAAGATTATGGCGCAAATGTTAATTTTTTAACTTCCCAAACCGCTTTACACGAGGCCTTGTGGGGGGATTTAAGTTTGCTGGAATATTTACTTTCTAAAGGGGCGGAGCCAAACCATAAAAATAACTTTGGCGATACTCCGCTTAATATGATTTGCTCGTCGCGCGATTGGCCGCAGGCGCTGGAACTTATGTATAAATACGGCGCTAATATGAATGTAAAAGGATACGGGCAAATGACGCCTTTGCATAACTCCGCCTATATGGGTTATATCGGCAATATACAAACTTTGCTTAATTTAAACGTCAATATAAACGCCAAAGATAAAAACGGCAATACCCCGCTGCACCTTGCGGTTAAAAACGGCAATATCGCCGCCGCTAAAATACTTATAGAAGCGGGCGCAAAAACAAATATAAAAAACGAAGACGGCTTTACCGTCGTGGAACTGGCGGAAAGCGGCAATGTGTATCAATCACTTTCGCTTAAGGCCATAATACAACAGGCTAAGGATAGGCAGGATGCGCAACGTCTTAAAGAACTTTCCGATATGATTAAATTCTCCGACAAAAAAACAGTAAAAGGCATTTAGTTTTATTTTAAAACCCTCCGATAAAAAGGAGGGTTTTTTAACGTCTGTTTTTTTGCTAAAGTTTATTTATATAAGCGCGGAGGTTGTTATGATAAATTTTTATTTTTACCAAACAAAAATAGGCACAATTACTATAGCCGAAGAAGGGGAAAAACTTATTTGGATAGGTCTTAACGGCGCATTGCCCAAGCATTTAACCCCAGCAAATTCCCAAAAAAAGGAAAGCGTTTTAATAAAAAAGACTGCCGCGCAAATAAAAGACTATCTTGCGGGTAAACTTAAAAAATTTGATTTGCCGCTCGCGCCGCAAGGTACGCCCTTTCAGCTTAAAGTATGGAACGCGCTTAAAAAAATACCATACGGCAAAACGGCAAGCTACAAGCAAATTGCCGTCGCAGCGGGCTGCCCCAAAGGCTTTAGGGCTGTGGGTATGGCAAACAATAAAAACCCGCTTCCGCTTGTTATACCGTGCCACAGGATTATAGGCGCGAACGGTAGTTTGACGGGTTATGGCGGCGGTTTGGACATAAAGCGCGCCCTGCTTGATTTAGAAAAAATTTAGCAAAATAAAATAATATTTTTGTGTTCACGCCGCTCTCTTTATTTTTACGGGGGCGGCGTTTTTGCTATCATATAACTATGACATCACAAATAATGCTGGCATTAGGGTTAAGTTTTTTGGCGGGCGCGGCTACAAGTATAGGCGGCCTGCTTGCGTTTATCGTCAAAAAAGATAATTTTGCGGCTTTGGCTATCGGCCTTGGCTTTTCCGCGGGCGTTATGCTTTATGTTTCTTTTGTGGAAATGCTGCCGCAGGCGCAGGTTTCCTTAAAGGCGGTTTTCGGTCACAATTACGGCGGGTGGCTGGCTATAGCTTCATTCTTCGGTGGCATCGGTTTTGCGGGCGCGATAGACACTTTTTTGCCCAGCCATCACTTAGAAAATGATTCGCTTAATAAAAGCAATAAATTAAAACGCCTCGGCATTTTTACCGCAATGGCACTTGCAATACACAACTTTCCCGAAGGTCTTGCCACTTTTATGGCGGCTATGCAAAGCCCCGCTTTGGGCCTTTCCATAGCGTTTGCCGTCGCAATACATAATATCCCCGAGGGCATTGCGGTAGCCTTGCCCGTATACCATTCCACAGGCAGCAAGAAGAAAGCTTTTTGGTACAGCACGCTTTCTGGCCTTGCCGAACCCGTGGGCGCGATAATAGGTTTTATCTTCTTAAAGGCTATCTTGCACGAGGCCGCCTTCGGCGTGCTTTTTGCGGGCATTGCGGGCATTATGGTTTATATTTCCTTAGACGAACTTTTGCCCACCGCGCACGACTACGGCGAGTCCCACCAAGTTATTTGGGGCGTTATAGGCGGGCTTCTTGTTATGGCCGTAAGCCTTCAACTGTTATAAAACTTTCCACACAAATAAATGCAAAAAATATCCTTTTTTATATGGTTTTTATTAGGTATAATATAGATATATAAACATACTAACGGCGGCGCGATGAGAGCAAAAAAAACTGTTAAAGCCATAGGGTGCATACAATCGGTAAAAAGACTTCCTTTTTACCTAAGACTTTTCAATACCTTTTTGCAAGAGGGAAGGCAGAATGTTTCTTCCGTCCTAATATCAGCGCAAAGCGGCCTGCAGCCCATACTTATAAAGAAAGATTTAAAGATGGTTCGCGCGCCCGGCAAAACGGGTTTGGGCTATAACGTAAAGGGCGCCATTCGCGCTATAGAAACTTTTTTGGGGTGGCATAACAAAGACGTATTTTTAGTAGGCTGCGGCAAACTCGGCTGTGCGCTTTTGGGGTATGAGGGTTTTAAGCATCACAATTTTAACATAGTTGCCGCCTTTGACAATAACCCCGAAATAGTAGGCACAAAGCAAAACGGCATTACCGTTTTGCCTATTGAAAGGCTGGCAACATTGCTGCAACGTTTAAAAATTTCAATAGCTATAATAACCGTTCCCGCGCATGCGGCGCAGGGAGTGGCGGATACTTTGGTATCGTCGGGCGTAAAAGCTATTTGGAATTTTGCCCCCGCCGACATTAAAGTACCCCAAGACGTAATTGTTCAGCAGGAGGATTTAAGCGTTTCAGTTGCTTTGCTTTCCTCCAAATTAAAAAAATAAAATGGAAAAAAATTATCCCGTTTACACCATAAAAAAAGAGTGTCAGGACTGCTATAAATGCGTGCGCGTATGCCCCGTCAAAGCAATTAAAGTTAACGACGGACACGCCACCGTTATTGCGGAAAACTGCCTTGCCTGCGGCCTTTGCTACAGGGTTTGCCCGTCGCACGCAAAACACGTGCGCAGCGATATAGAAGAAGCCAAACAACTTTTAGCCAAAAATAAAAATGTATATGCCTCCGTCGCGCCAAGCTGGGCGGGCGTGCTGGGCTGCAGCGAACAAACTTTAGTCGGTATGTTAAAAAAGCTCGGCTTTAAAGCGGTTAGCGAAACCGCCTTAGGCGCGCAGCAGGTATCGGCCGCCAGCGCGGAGTTTTTAAATAAATCCGCAAACGGCGTTTATTTTTCTTCCGCGTGTCCCGTCTGTGTGGATTATATCCGCCATTACGCGCCGCAGTTTGCAAAGCGCATAGTTCCCTTTGCCTCGCCCGCGTTAACGCACGCAAAGTTGCTTAAGGAGCGTTACGGGCAGGATGCCGCCGTGGTGTTTATCGGCCCGTGCATTGCAAAGAAGAACGAGGCTGATGCCCACTGCGACCTTATTAATGTTTCCCTTACTTTTGACGAACTTAAAAACTGGCTTTTTGAGGCGGGTATAGACCCGCTTTTCGCCCCGCAAAGCGCGCAGGGTTTCGTGCCTGAAAAATCATCAGACGGGGCATTGTACCCGTTAGAGGGCGGTATGTTGCGCTCGCTTAAAAGAAACGGGCTTAAGGAAGAAGTAAAACTTATAACCGTAAGCGGCCTTAAAGAATTTTGCAAAACCTTAGACGAGATAGAAAAAGAAAACTTTGAAAGCGTTTGCTTTATAGAATGCCTTGCGTGCGAGGCGGGCTGCATTAAAGGCCCTTGCCCGGGGGGAGAAGTTTCCGCCGTAAAAGCCTTTTTTAATGTGGAAAAGCAATTTGACCAAAACATTCCCGCCGTCGGCAAAGCTGATATTACCGTCCCGCTTAATTTTGCGCCCACGGCGCAAGCCGCAAAAAAGTACAGCCCTACTCAAATAGAAGAAGCGCTTGCCCGCGTGGGTAAATATAGCGTTGAGGACGAACTTAACTGCGACGGCTGCGGTTACAACACCTGCCAAAACTTCGCGCGCGCGCTTTTAGACGGCAGGGCGGAGCCTTCTATGTGTGTTTCCTATATGCGTAAAACCGCGCTTAGAAAGGCAAATGCCATATTGCGCTGCATACCTTCGGGCGTGGTAATTTTTAACAATAATTTAGAGATTATAGAATCCAATATTCCCTTTTCCAAAATAGCGGGAAAGGAGATAGAAGAACTTTTTGAGCAATGCCCGGGCCTTAAAGGCGCGTACTTGCCAAAGTTATTACCGTTTGAAAGCCTCTTCCGCCAGCTTGTGCGCGACTCTAAAGAAGTACATAAAGAGCGCGTGCCGTTTGGACAAAAACTTTTGGATATGACGCTTTTCCCGATAGAGGAAGGCCTGACGGCGGGGCTTATTGTGCAGGACGTAACCAAAACCGAACTTCACAGGGAAATTATCGCGCAAAAAGCCCAAGAGGTCTTGCGCAAGAATATTCTTGCCGTGCAGGAAGTCGCAGGCCGTCTGGGCGAGAATATAGCCGAAACCGAGATAATCTTAAATTATATTACCGAAGGCTTTGGGCCCGAAGACAAAAATAAATAATATGGAAAACTTTTGCTTTGATATAGATTACTACCAAGCGCGTAAACACGGGCAGAATGTTTGCGGGGACAGCTTTTTGTGCAGCCGCACGCCCGACGGGCGCATTATTGCCGTTCTTTCCGACGGGCTTGGCAGCGGGATAAAGGCTAATATTCTTTCCTCTATGACGGCAAAAATGGCCCTTAAATTTGTGGACGCGGGCTGGGACGTAAAAAAATATTGTGATGTTATCTCCAGCGTTTTGCCCATTTGCAACGAAAGGCATTTAAACTATTCCACCTTTACCATAGCCGATATAGACGCCAAGGGTTCGGCAAAGATATTAGAGCAGGGCAACCCGCACTTTATTTTTGTAAGAAACGGCCGCGTTATAGAACCTACCGCACACCAATACGAAGAACGCCAAAACAGTTTTGTTATAACCACAACCTCATTTTCTTTAATGAGGGGGGACAGGATTATCTTTTTTTCCGACGGAGTAACGCAGGCGGGCATCGGCAGCGCGGAAGAACCTAACGGCTGGGGCCGCCACGGCGTTGTGGACTTTACCTTAAAACTTTTAGAACTTAACCCCGAAATGGCAAGCCTTAAACTTTGCCAAGGCATTATACGCCACGCGCAGCAGAAAGACGGCGACGGCAACCCAAAAGACGATATTACCTGCTGCTCGCTTTACCTTAGAACGCCAAGAAGGCTTATGGTGTTTTCCGGCCCGCCGTATCATAAAGAGTTAGACGGGCAATATGCCAAAACCCTAGACAAATTTGACGGTAAAAAAGTTGTCTGCGGCGGCACCACCGCCAAGATAGCCGCCCGCGAACTGGGCAGAGAGGTGCGTGTGGATACGGAAAACTCCTCCTCCCGCTTCGGTCCGCCGCTTAGCATAATAGACGGCATAGATTTGGTTACAGAGGGTGTTTTAACCTTAACGCAGGTATCTGCCGCTTTGGAAGCGCACACGCCTCCCCCCGGCTTTGGCGGCGCGGCAAAGCTGTATGCCCTGCTGCTTAGCAATGACTACATAGAATTTATTGTAGGCACACGCCTTAACGAGGCGCACCAAGACCCTGCCTTTCCCCGCCAGCTTGCCATACGCAGGAATGTTATAGACAATATGATAAGGATATTAAGGGATAAATACTTTAAAGATGTTAAGGTATCCTTTGTATAAAACAACTTAAATCTTCAATTAAACCGCAAATAAAAAACGCCCTTCTTTTTACTGAAGGGCGTTTTAAACAATCTTTATAAAACTTAAGCTTTAGTAACTTCAGTTTCTTTGGGCATTTCTTTCTTCCAGCATAATACAACAAATATTATTGCCAATAAGCTGAAGAAGCCGCAAGCGGCAAACATACCGCCCCAACCGAAATGCTTAACAATATACGCGCCGCCGAGGTTTGCACCTACCGCGCCGAGTATATAAGACCAGAAACCGCTAAAACCCGCGGCTGAAGCAACAGCTTCCTGTACTGTTACTCTGGAAATCATAACGCCGCCAATCAAAACCTGAGGACCGTCCACAAAGAAGCCGATTGTCGCTAAGAAGAAGCAAGTTGCAACCATGTGGTTTGTACCCGCAAAGGTGTAATAGCCGTAAATACAAGCGGAAAGGATAAGCAAATAAGCTATTGCAATGGGGGCGCAGCGGCCTTTAAAGAATCTGGTAGCTAAATAACCCGCAAAGATACCGCCGGGCATACCGAATAAGGGCATAAGGTTCCAAAGCCATACAACTTCCACTTTGTCTATGCCTCTGTTGTCGTAAAGGAACTTTGTTGCCCAGTCTAATGTACCCATTCTTACAAAGTAAACGCAGGAGAGTGCAATGGAAAGATACCATACAAATTTATTCTTTAAAATAAACTTTTTAAATATCTGCCAGAAGCTGACCTGTTTGTTTTCTAACTGTACGGGGTGCTTGTCGTTTTTATATTCTTCGATGGGGGGAAGACCTACGTTTGTAGGTTTATCGCGCAAGGAAACGAACAAATAAACAGAGGTTATGATACCGATAATACCGGGGACGTAGAAAATAGAGCGCCAGTCGCAATACTTAATAAGCAAACCTACCAATAAACCTATACCCAGCGTGCCTGCCGTATGGGAAGAGGACCACCAGCTCCATTTTTCCGTTCTTTCGGTAGGGCCGAACCAGGCCACAAGCGATTTTGCCACGGGAGGATAGCCCGCAGCTTGGAACAAACCGTTTAAACCCCAGAAGAAAGAAAGCATCCAAATGCTTGTCAAATTGCCGTAAAAGAGGTTAACCACTGAAGATAAGAACAAACCCGTAGCCATAAAGGCACGGACATTAAGTCTTTCGGCCATCATACCTGCAAATAACTTTCCGGCTCCGTAAGTGATATAGAATACAGAACTGATTATACCTAACTGTACGATGTCAACGTTAAGTTCTTTGCTGAATATATGCAGCGCGGGGGACATGTTTTTTCTTGTGAAATAGAAAACGCAATACCCCAAATATATAGCTAAGAAAGTACGGACACGCCAGTAAAAATACTGCTTTTTTATTTTTTCTTGGTCTTCAATACGCGGAGCATCGGGAAGCGGCTTGAAGAAGTCAAATATTTTTTGCATCTTACTCTCCTTTTTTAATGATACATTACCTTTTCATTATATCAGTTTTTACCTGAAATAATATAAAATAAAACACGATTCTCAAATTCCTTTAAAAGGAGAGATGATCGTCGTGTTTTATTTTAAAATCTTTAATACATTAGTTGCCTTCAGCTTTTATGATTTTATCAAGCGCGGCGTCTATCTTCATTCTTGTTTCAAGGGAGATATTGCCTGCTGATATTTCTTTAATTTCTTTTTCGTTAAGGCCAAGGCTTTCGGACACAAACTTCTGCAATTTGGCAGTAACTTCTGCCTTTTCCTTTTCGGAAAGTTTGGTCTTGCTGTCTTTCATAAAACCTGTTAAGGCTTCGTTAAGCTGCTTGGTTGTAATACCTAAGGTTTCGCTTAATTTCTGTTCAAGCTTTTCGGCGTACTTATCGGTATTTTGCGGGCTGCCTTTTTTGTTAAGATATTTGGCTATCTTATCTGCTCTGTATACGTTAAGTATATCGGCGTTAATATCTTTTACAAAGGAGTCTTCTTCCGCTTTTTTCTTCCAAGAGAAAGGATTGCTTGCGAAGTAGTTTCTCTTTTTAGCTATTGATATACCCGTTAAAGCCATTAAGCCTATAAAGATTGCGCCTAAGGCCAAGGGGATTCTGTCAAAAACAGAGTTGGTAGCGGGTACCATAAGGGCTACGAAGGAAGGCAAAGCCCAACAGGCTGTCAATGCCAGCGTTGATATTGTGCCTGCCTGTGCGGTGTAGTCTTTATATTTAGGATGTTCTTTGCCGTCGGACATCTTTGCATATTTATCTTTAACGTGGTCTTTAACCATACCAAACGAGAGGCTGAATAAGTTGGCAAAGCCCAAGTTAGCCAAGAACACGGGTAATAAGGCCCAAGCGCCGACACTATCTCTAAGTATTGTCAACGCAAGCGCACCCGTAACCGCCATAGCGGCTGAAAGTGTAAGAAGCTTCTTTACATAACCGGGTACGTTCTTTGCAGAGTCTTGTATTTTACCGCCAAGGAATCTGCCTAACATAATCGGACCCATAGTAAGGATACCGTTAATAATTGTTGTTAAGGCAACATCTGATGCCATGGCGGGCATTACTTCCGCCAAGGGCTTCATTAATGTAGCTGTAATAATGGCCTTTGTTGCCTGGCTTACCACAATTTCACTGCCGCAGAACAAGAAGAGCGCGGTAAAGAGGGACAGTACAAAGTTATCTTTGCGCAACAGTTCCGGTATTGCTCCTTTTGCAACCTGTTTAACTTTAGCCGCGGCGGAAACTTTCGGTTTTTCTTCGTCGGCTTTAGGCGCGTTTTCTGGAGTAAGCGATATTAACTTAAGCGGCTTGCTGGGTAAGTTCGGATTCGTCCTTGCCGCATTAGCTGCTTTTGTGGAAAAGTATATGTTTGCCAAGGCTGCTACTGCAAGTATGGGGAACATTGCTGTCCATTGTCCAAATACCCACGTAGCTATCGCAAAGGCGGTATATGCTCCAAACGAGCCGATAGATTTAAATAACTGGGCTATTGCGGTAACGGAGTTAGCGTCTTTACCCATTTTAATATCTTTGGCTCTGTTATTGCCGCTTTGTTGTACGCCTGCGGCACCGATACCCAAGGCTAGCATACTTGCTACAAGTACGCCAAGTCTCCACCAGGTAGGTTCAAAGCTGGTAAATCCCATACCGCCTATAAGTAAGGGGGCAAGCAAGCCGCCTAACATTATAAGGTTGGCTGCGTTTGTAACTTTATTTTGTCCGTCTTTCTTGGCGGCTACTTTTTGATAAACAAGGGCGGCCAAGTTTGTAAGATAGATGGCAGACACAACTGCAGTTGCTATTGTTTCCGCGTTGCTGCCCAATACGGGGGCAAATACGTTTTCCACCGCGTCTTTAAGGAAGCGGCCTATGCTGGAGAATCCCATTACCGCAAAGGTTGTCATAAGGGCGGAATAGCGGTTGGGAACTTTTGAAACTATTACCACCGGTATATTATTGTATTCCGGTATTCTTTCAACGCCTCTTACCACCCAGTTATGAAGCACTTTTGTTTCCGTCTTGGTGTTGTCATTTTTAAGTTTAACAACAGGGCCGAAGTTTCCGTAAGAGTCCAAAGAAAGTTCGCCTTTAGGCAATTTATAGTCGGAAATTACGATAGCGTGTTCTCTCTGGTGAAAGCCCTTAGCCAAAGTAAGTTTAAGGTTTATGGGTTTTACATAAGGGAATGCATCGCTGCCCACAAAAGTTCCGTTATCGGAAGGGTCAAGATAATTTTTGCGATAGCTGCCGTAGAATCTGCGGTCCTTTTCTCCCCTAAGGTTAACCAGGTTATAAACAGGGTTGCGCAAGAGCGAGTTGCGGTTAAGGTCAAGTATCCTTAAGAGTTCATCTTGCTCAGGCACGCCCTTGCTGTAAGGGAATATCTTTAAGTATGCATTGTTTAAAAAGCGGCGTGTTTTGGCATAAGAGGTTTTTGTATTGTTTAAAGCTTTAGCGGCAACCTCGGATTTTATTGCCTTTTTGACGGCAATAGTAGCCAAAACCGACATTAATATAGGATCGGAAAGCGTTAAGGGTTGAAGAGCTTCCTCATGGCTTTTTGATGTCTGTGCCAAAGAAACGACAGGCTTTAACTGGTCGGTCTGCATCTTAGTTAAGGCTTGGGTTTCCTCTTTAGTAAGGCCGACATAAGGAATGCTTGTTGTTTTACCGTTTACCTGCGCCGTAGCGTACTGATAGCCCGCAAGTGTAAGCGGAGCCAAAGAAGCTGCCGCCACATATTTGGGAGCTAAGGGGGTAAACAGCGGTTTAATTTTAGAGTCATCAGCAGGGTTTACGTCATTTTCCGCAGGAGTTGTTTGATCCTGTTTTTTAGTGTTTTCTGCTGTTATCGGGGCTTGCGCGGCTACAGGGCTGTAATAATTGCTTGTGCCTGTTATTCTCATTGACGCGCTGCCGCCGCTGTGCGGTTCGTTTAGTACGGTTACCAGCTTGGGCAAGTTAACAATGCCGCCCAATGCCATCGCCTGTTGTATCGGCGTTAACGGTGTTACCGTATTCTTTATTTTAAGTAAATTGCTGCCCGTTTTGGCTATGCTAGCGCCGTGTCCTAAAGAATTCGCTTCCTGCGCTAATCTTACTACGCTAAACCCGTTGTTTGCCTGCTGTCCAACGCTCGCGTATATTCCGATAGGGTTGGCTACCAAAGCTTCCGCCGTGCTGCCTAAGGGCAGCGAACCCATCATCGTCGTCTTACCGGGGTTTTTGGCTAAGCCTTTGGTTATATCACCCGTCAGTTGGAACGCGGGATTTATCTTAAAGTAATATGCGTCAAAAGCCCATTTGCGCCAAGAAGACAACTGATTGTAGGGCTTGTTGAACAAGAAATTGCCTTTGAACGGTCTGGGGTTGGCTTTTGCATAGGCGCTTTCCCTCATTAACTCTTCCGCCGCTGCGGTTGCCTTTGCTTCCGCTTCAGCCGCGTCTTTTGCCGTTCTTGCAGCTATCTCTGCCTTTTCTGCCGCCGTCAAAGTTTTTGCGCCGCTTATCGCGCCGCTGCCGCCTGAGCCTTCGCCCACTACAGCCGTTAATGTGCCGTTGCGGTTAACTAAGGCGTTCTGACCTTCTTTTGTTACAACTTTGAACTGTACCTGTTCCGTTTGAGGCGTTTTCTTTACAGCTTTGGGCTGCTTAGCTGCTTTTACTTTTGCTGCCGCGGTTTTTACATCGGCCGCATTAGCTTGCTTCAAAGGATTGCCGTATGCGTCTTTCTTTATGCCTTTCTGCTTAAGTAATCTTTCTGCTCTGGCTACTTCCGCCGCTTCAGCCTGTTTGG
>JAEXBW010000037.1 GCA_023393825.1 Elusimicrobiota bacterium
TTAATGCCTTTGTGCAAAATGCCATTGATTTATCCCTGCCTTATCCGCACCTTTTGGGATTAATATTAATAATGCTTGGCTTTTTATGCCCGCTGTGTATTTTGACGGGGATAATGTTCCGCGCGGCAAGTTTTGTTATGGCGGCTGTAACCGTGGCGGGCGGCATAATATTTTTTGCTGGGGATTTTAATAAAGTAAATGTTGTGGGCTGTGTTTTAGCATTGGCTTTACTGGCGGGTTTTATATTTTACGGCCCCGGGGCTATAAGCCTTTCAAGCATACTTAAAGACAAGAAAAATAAAAACACAAAAAAACGTCTGCCGATACATTAAAAAACTTTATTTACAGATATTAAACCCCGCACAAAAGCGGGGTTTATTTTTTGCCCCGCCCGTTATGCTACAATTAATTTAAATAGCCGTATTAAAGGAGCGTTTATGAAAAGAATAGTCCTTTTACGCCACGGGCAGAGTACGTGGAATTTGGAAAATAAATTTACTGGCTGGACAGACGTGGACCTTACACCCCAAGGCATTGCCGAAGCAATTAAAGCGGGCGAATTGCTTAAAAAAGAAGGCTTTGTTTTTGAAAAGGCTTATACCTCTTACTTAAAGCGCGCGGTTAAAACATTAGATTGTGTTTTGGATAAAATGAATTTGGACTGGATACCCGTAGAAAAAACTTGGCGCCTTAACGAGAAACATTACGGCAGTTTGCAGGGCCTTAATAAAACACAAACGGCGGAAAAATACGGCGAGCAGCAGGTTAATATATGGCGCAGAAGCTATAATGTGGCCCCCGCCCCCTTGCCGCTTAACGACCCGCGCCACCCGCGCTTTGAACCGCGCTACAGCGAAATTGCCCCGCAGGATTTACCCGCCACGGAATCTTTGCAGGATTGCATAGAGCGCATTTTACCTTACTGGAAGCAGGTTATCTTCCCCGAGCTTAAGCAAGCGCAGGAATTGCTTGTTGTGGCGCACGGCAACAGCTTGCGCGGCATAATAAAATACCTTAAAAATATTCCCGAAGAAAACATTGTAAGCCTTAATTTACCCACCGCCGTACCTTATGTTTTTGAGTTTGACGATAAATTGAACCTTACAAAAGATTATTTTTTGGGCGACCCCGAAGAAATTAAAAAACTTATGGACGCGGTTGCCAATCAGGCAAAAAAATAATATCTTCAACAGTATTTAAAATATAAAAACCGCAGCGTTAAAAAACTGCGGTTTTTTTGTTTGGCGCGCAAAATTATTTATTCTTCGTCGTAAGCTTTTAGGGCAATATCAAAATAAGCCACAGTCTTAAGGCCCGCGACGGGCAAACCTACAAGCATTGCGCTTTTAACTTCTTCCCGTGTTACGCCAAGTTGCTTTGCGTGTTTAATGTGAAATGGCAACCCTCCATCAGCGCCCAAGGCCGCAAGAACGGATATATAGGCAATGCAGGCAGTCTTTTTATCCAACGCGCTTGCGGCGGCGGATTTTTGGACAAACTCCATAAAAGCCTCCCCCGTTTTGCCTGATTCCTGCATAAAAGTTTTAAAACCGTCACTTGTATTCTTCATTTTCGCCTCCGTCCTCTTTAAACTTAATAATATCATTTGAGTTTTTAATTTGTTTAAGATTGCCGCTTGTTTCTATACCTTTATATTGATAGGAAAGGTTATTGCCGCCGCCCGTGGAAATTTGCCCGTCTTTATTTTGATACCACGGCTCTTTTGCGCTTACGCCACAGGCGCTTTCGCCCGACCAAAGCATTTTAGTTTGCGCGCCGCTTGCAAGTATAAGCTGCGCGGTTTCTTCCGCCACGTCGCCGTAAGGCAAGTAAATATTTTTTATTTTTATATCTTTTAACTCTTTAAGGCCGTATGCCGCGCTTTTACTTAAGCCGTTTAAAAACAAGCAATCAATTTTAGTATTGCCCGTAGCCAATACCGCGCGGGAAAGTGTTTTTGCGTCTACCCCGCCGCCGATAACTTTTGTTTGTCCGTTTTCTTTTATTAATAAGGAAAAGCTATATCTGCCCTTTATAAAATACTGCGCGGTTAAGTAAGAGTAAAGGCCGTATCCGCACAAGGCGGCGGTAATGGTAAGCAGGGCAGAAAGATAAATAATTTTTCTTTTAACCAAAGGCAAATTAAGTAGGCCGAACAGCGCGATAAAATAAGCCGCAACGCTAAACGGATTTAAGGCGGAAACTATAACCTTTGACCACGGTAAAGCCGCAAAAAACTGCACAAGAAAAGTGAATATAAAAACAAGTTCCTTAAGGGCAAAAACGCCCGCCTTAAAAATAAAATCAACATGGATAAAAGAAAGGAACCAAACCACAAAACCGCCCGCCATAATAATGCCGCTTAAAGGCACCAAAATAATGTTGGAAAATACAGCGCTTAAAGAAACCTTATAAAAATAATTTGTAAACACAGGCAGCAGCGCGGCTTGCGCGGCGAGTGAAACAAAAAATATCCTTAATATAAACTTTAAACTCTCGGGCAGTTTTGCGCTTAACTTAAAATTAGAAGCTAAAAAGATAATGGAAAGCGCGGCCAAGAACGACATTTGAAAGCCAGCGTTAAAAATACTCTGCGGGTTAAATATAAGTATGGCTAAAGCGGCAATTATAAAACCCTGCAAAACGCCGCTTTTACGACCTAACAAAAAGCCAACAGTAGAACTGAAAGTCATTATATAAGCGCGTACAAGCGGGGCATCCGCGCCAGCGATAAGAGTGTAAAGCAAAGCCAAAAACAAGGCAGCAAAAGCAGCGGGAAACCTACCCGCGCCAAGCAAAGAACACATAAAATAAACAACCAAAGTTACAAAGCCCACATTGCTGCCGCTTGCCACCAAAAGGTGCATGGCGCCGCTATCTTGGAAGGCTATGTGAAGGTCTTTATCTATGCTGGCCTTTTCGCCTATCGTTATGCCTGCAAGCACGGGGGCAAGCTGCGGGCCGAAGTTTTTATTAAACACATCCAATATGCTGCTTCTGGCGCGGGAGAGATAAACCCAAAAGCGGGAGTAATCAGCAACCTGCACATTTTCTTTTACGGTGCTTTGGCAAAAAATATTTTTGCGGGCTAAATATTTTGCCCAGTTAAAACTGCCGACATTTGTATCTTCTTCCGGTAAATATAATGTGCCTTGGTAAGAAATTTTTTGCCCGCGCAATATATCGCCGCAGGTTTCGCACGCGACGTAAAAATAGCCTTTTGCGGGTTTACCGTCTACGGAAATTGCCTTGGCAATAAAAGCCTTGCCCTCGGTTTTGGCGACGGGGTAGGAAGTTATTAAAGCTTCAAAATTATGGCGAGAGCCGTCGGTATAAAAAGAAATATCCCCTTCCTTGGCGGAGGGGACTTTTAAAAACAGGGCAAGCAAAACCGAATATATTATAAGTATTAAAAACAGGGGCCTTTTGTAAACGGAAATGTGCATTATAGTTTGGTGCGCCCTTTAAGCGCGTGGGATAAAGTAAGTTCGTCTATATAATCTATGTGTCCGCCAAGCGGCATGCCGTAGCCGATGCGTGTGACCCTGCCCACAAGGCCGCGCAGAACATCGGCAATGTAAAGGGCGGTAGTTTCGCCCTCGGTATCGGGGTTGGTGGCGATGATAACTTCTTTAACGGGTTCGGCAGAATCCTGCACCCTTAAAATAAGTTCTTTTATTTTTACGGAGTCCGCCGTCCTGCCGTCCATGGGGGATATGGAGCCTTGCAAAACGTGGTAAAGACCGTTAAAGCTTTTTGTTTTTTCTATGGCTTCAATATCTTTGGCTTCTTCCACCACGCAAAGCAGGGAATGGTCGCGGGTGTCGTCGCTGCAAATTTCGCAAAGGTCGCCCTCGCTGTAAGAAAAGCATTGCGGGCAGTAGTGTATATTATCCCTCATCTTTAAAAGCGCGTCGGTAAACTCCGCCACTTCGCCTTCGCTCGCGCGTAAGAAATGGAGGGAAAACCTTTCCGCCTGCCTTGGCCCTACGCCCGGCAAACGGCGGAACGCTTTAATAAGTCTGTCGTAACTTTTCATACTTTAAATAGACTCTACAACCTGCCCTTCAAAAATATCCAAAATCTGTTTTGCGGCGGAACTTACCGCCGCGGCCGATGCCGTTACCGTCTGTTTTACGGCGGCGGGTTTGGGCAAAATATCGGCGGAATAATCGCCCGCTACAAAAGGCTCTTCCGCGCTGATGGGCGATATTGTTTGCGCTTCCTGCGGTATAGCTGCGGCAGCTTTTACGGGCTGAGCAGCGGCCTTAGCAGTAGGAACCGCAGATTGATAAAATGTTACCGAGGTGCTGCCATTTTCCACTTTGCGAACACCTGCAGGAGCGGAATATTTTTTAAACGCGGGCGCGGCTGCGGGTTTAACTTCCGCCTTGGCGGCAGTACCGTCTGAAATAATTTTAAAACGTATTTTGACGGAGAATAATTTTAAAGCTAAAGATTCAAAATCGCTCATTCTGCGCTGCAGGGTGCTTTTTAAAAAGTCGTCGCTGCCTTTTATTTTTAAAGACCACACATTGCCGTCGTCAAAACAAATGGGCAAATCAACAACAAGTTCGTATAAAAACGGGTAGTTGGAACTTAAACCTTTTTTAAATTTTTCCCACATTGCGCGGCAGTCTTCTATATTAACGGGCGCGGTGGAAGATTCTTCTTTCTCTTCTTCCTTAACTTCTGCAACTTCTTGCTTGACGGTAATTTTTTTGGCAAGTTCGGGGTAAAAATCTTCTTCCTGCGGGACGGGCGGCTGACTTTCTTCCTCAACAACAGGTTTTGCGTCTGCTTTTTTGGCAGGTTTTGCGGGGGAAATTTTATTTAGAGTTTTTTTTTCGCCCGAATCGTCGGAGGATAAAGAGGCCTCAAGCGCTTCCAAGCGGGAGACAAAATTATCTATATCTACCGTATTTTCCATAATGGAAAACAGGCCGACTTCCGCAAGAAGAGCGGGGGTGTCGGAATATTTAACTTCGTCTATAAGTTTGGAAAGTTTGCGCGTGAGCGATGCTAAGTAAGCGGGTGAAATATCTTTAAGCGCATCTTTTGCGCCGACAAAAGGCTCTTTGCCCGCACCGAGTGAAAAGTAAAAAACTTCGCCAAGAGTGTTCTTTAAATCTTTAACAAGTCCGAGCGCGTCAAAGCCTTCGCTCTGCACGGTTTCAAACACTTTATGAAGTGCGGCGGAATCTTTATTTACCAAGGCCAGCAAGGCGTTTTGTATTAAATCATTGGGCAAAATGCCAAGCATTTCGCTGACTAAAACTTTATCAACTTTACCGTCGGAAAAAGAGATTGCTCTGTCAAAAATCGTAAGCGCATCTCTTAACGCGCCGCCCGCGCCTTTGGCAATAATTTTGGCGGCTTCTTCTTCCAACTCTATATTTTCCGCGCCCGCGAGGTCCATAAGGTGGGAAGATATTTGCTCTTCCGTTATAGGCTTAAAGCGGAATGTTTGGCAGCGGGAAGAAATTGTTAAAGGAACTTTATGCAATTCCGTCGTGGCTAAAATAAAAACAACGTGAGATGGCGGTTCCTCTATCGTCTTTAACAAGGCGTTAAAGGAAGAGGTGGAAAGCATATGAACTTCGTCTAAAATAAAAACTTTATATCTGTCCCTGCCCGCGGCTAAAGCCACGGTATCTATGATAGCTTCCCTGACGCGTTCTACCTGCGTGTTGCTGGCAGCGTCCAGCTCCAAAACGTCCATATCGGAGGAGGATGCAATTTCCAAACACTGCGGGCATTTGCCGCACGGGCTTGCCGTGGGTTTTGTATTACCGTTACCCGTGCAATTTAAAGCTTTTGCCAAAAGGCGGGCCGTGGTGGTTTTGCCGCAGCCGCGCGGGCCGTAAAAAAGATAGGCGTGCGCCACTCTGCTCGACTTAACGGCATTCATAATGGTTTTAGAAACACTTTCCTGCCCGACAACCTCTTCAAAGGTTTGCGGGCGGTATTTGTTGGCTAAGCTGGTGTAAACGCTTTGCTTGGCGGTATCAGGGGTATCAAACATTTCCATAAGACTATGATAATAAATTAAAAGAATAAGCGCAAAAGCAATAAAAGTCGCTAATATGATAAAATATATAAAAGAAGTTTCCTTGCTTTGCGTTCTTGATAAATTAAAGCAAATACGGGCAGTTGGCGCAGCGGTAGCGCGTCCGCCTCACACGCGGAAGGCCACAGGTTCGATCCCTGTACTGCCCATTTTTTTATGTTTGAAGGATCAGAAATGAATATAGACTTTTCTTTAGTCTTAAACTTTTTTATAGCAGTCCTCGCAATTCTTAACCCCATCGGCAACGTCCCTATATTTTTGGAACACGTCAACTCGGAAAATCCTGAAGTCCAAAAAAATATCGCTAAGCTTATGGGCTTTACCATATTTGTAATAATCCTGTTCTTTTACTTTACGGGCCAGCCCTTCTTAAAAGCGTTCGGCATAACAATACCCGCTTTCAGAATCGCGGGCGGTATACTTATTATGATGATAGGTATCCGTATGTTGCACGGTAAATCTAAATTGGAAAACGAAGGTTTGGAACAAACCAACACCAACGACCACCCGTTTGTCCGCGCGACAAAAAAACTAAGCAATATAATTGTACCCGTTGCCACGCCGATATTTGTAGGCCCCGGTACCATTACAACCGTTATTTTGTATTCGCAGAGAGCCGAAGGCGTACTTACAAATGCTTTTATGATACTTGCTTTAGCTTTTGTTTGTTTGGCTATCGGCATAGTTTTATACGCGTCCCGCTGGATGGCAAAGATACTGGGTGCGAACGGTATGCAAATAGTTTCCCGCACGATGGGTTTAATTTTGTGCGCCATTGCCGTACAGTTTGTTATTGACGGATTAGCGCAGCTTTTACCGGGTGTTTTGAACCCGATATACACGCAGGGTTTGGGTTAAAATATAAGTAAACTTTTAAACCGTCCGCTTACTTAAAAGCGGGCGGTTTTTTATTTTAATATAATTTAGTATATGGAAAAGTTTAAACTTGTCTCAAAATTTAAACCCGACGGCGACCAACCAAAAGCTATATACAGCCTTGTACAAAACATCTTGAACGGTCAAAAAAGCCAAACTCTGCTTGGGGTTACGGGTTCGGGTAAAACTTTTACCATGGCTAATGTTATAGAGCGGCTTAACAGGCCCACTTTAATAATGTCGCCAAACAAGGTGCTGGCGGCGCAGCTTTACAGCGAATTTAAGCAGTTCTTCCCGCAAAATGCCGTTGAGTTTTTTATCTCTTACTACGATTATTACCAGCCAGAAGCGTATATCCCGCAAACGGATTCTTATATAGAAAAAGACGCCGCCATTAACGACCATATAGAAAAGCTGCGCCTTAAGGCAACAAACTCCCTTTTAAGCAGGCGCGACTGCATTGTGGTGGCTTCCGTTTCCTCCATTTACAATATCGGCTCGCCCGAGAACTTTCAAAAATTAAGAATATTTTTAAAGAAGGGAGAATTACTTTCCAGAACGGAATTTACAAAACATTTAATTAAGATTTTATACGAAAGGAATGAAACCGAATTTATACAGGGCCGCTTTCGCCTGCGCGGCGCGTTTGTGGATGTTTTCCCGCCGTACAGCCAAACCGCTTTGCGCGTGGAACTGGAAGCAAATAAAATTAAAAATATTTACGAAATACACCCCGTAAGCGCGGATATTTTGCACAGCTTGGAAGAGGTGTGGGTATCGCCCGCAAAGCAGTTTGTGTCCGACGGGGACGAGATGCAGGACGCATTATCTTCCATACGCGCGGAGTGCGCGGAAAGAATTAAATTTTTTGAGCAGACCGGCAAACCGCTTGAGGCGCACCGCATAAAACAGCGCACGGCTTACGACTTGGAAATGCTGGAGCAAACGGGCTTTTGCGCGGGGATAGAAAATTACTCGCGTCAGCTGGAACGCCGCCCCGCGGGCAGCCGCCCTAATTGCTTGTTTGACTATTTTAAGCGTTACGACGACTTTATGGTTATCGTGGACGAATCCCACGTTGCCGTGCCGCAGATACGCGGTATGTACAACGGCGATAAAGCAAGAAAGCAAATGTTAATAGATTTCGGCTTCCGCCTGCCAAGCGCGCTTGATAACAGGCCGCTAAAGTTTGACGAGTGGGAAGGCCTGCTGCCAAATACCGTTTTTGTTTCCGCCACACCTGGGCCTTATGAATTAAGCGTAAGTAAAAATAATATTGTGGAGCAAATTATCCGCCCCACGGGGCTTATAGACCCGCCCGTTATTATCCGCCCGTCCGAGGGGCAAATACCAGATTTACTGCAAAGAGTACAGCAAAAAGTGGCGCAAAAACAACGCTGCCTTGTGCTGGCTTTAACCAAAAAAACGGCGGAAGATTTATCATCTTATTTACTGGAAAAGAACATAAAAGCGCGTTATTTACACAGCGATATTGACGCTTTGGAAAGGATAGAAATATTAAAGGAATTTACGCGCGGCACCTTTGATGTATTAGTCGGCATAAACCTGCTTAGAGAAGGTATTGATATACCGCAGGTCGGCCTTGTGGCTATACTTGAGGCCGATAATGAGGGATTCCTTAGAAATGAAACCACTTTAATACAAATATCAGGCCGCGCAGCCAGAAACGTTGACGGGGAAGTTGTGCTTTACGCGCAGCGCGAAACGCCCTCCATAAAATATGCCGTGGCCGAAATGGACAGAAGAAGAGCCATACAACAGGCATACAATAAAGAACACCACATAACGCCAAAAACAATACAAAAAGCCGAAGTGGAAATGAAGGAATTTGAAAATACTACAAAGTCTTCGGGCTTAAGCCTTATACACACTTTAAGCGAAACTCTGCCGCAGGCCAAAAACCTGCCGCTGATGATAGCCGAGACGGAAAAACAAATGATAAGCGCCGCGGATAATTTGGACT
>JAEXBW010000067.1 GCA_023393825.1 Elusimicrobiota bacterium
TTGCGCTAACGGAAGGCGGATACAAAACTGGCCTTTTTACCTCTCCCCACATTTACGAAGTTACAGAAAGAATTAAAATTGACGGCGCAAATATCTCCCGCAAAGATTTTGCTTTTTATGTAAACGCCGTCCTTGCCAAAGAAACTGTTCCACTTAAATTTTTTGAAGTCCTCACGCTTGCCGCAATGCTTTATTTTAAAGATAAAGGCGTTGATTATGTCGTTTGCGAATGCGGCATAGGCGGCAGGAAAGACTGCACAAATATCTTCCCGTGCGATTTGGGCATAATAACTTCCGTTGATATAGACCACAGCGCTATACTTGGCGATACTCTTGCCAAAATAGCATGGCAAAAGGGCGGCATAATAAAAAGCGGCGTGCCGTGCGTGTGCGGCCCGCTTAAAAAAGAAGCGCAAACGGTTATAAAAAATATTGCCTCCGCAAAAAAAGCAGAACTTTTAACGCTAAAGGGTAAATTTAAAATTACGGCAAAAAATTATAAAAACCTTCAAACGGCTTTCAGTCTTGGCGGGGAAGCTTTTACGCTTAACCTTGCGGGCGCGGCGCAGGCGCAAAACGCGGCATTGGTTTGCCTTGCCGCACGCAACCTGGGCCTGCCTAAAGAAGCAGTGGATAATGCTTTGCTAAAAATAAAAATGCCCTGCCGCTTTCAGCTTATACCTTTTGGCAAGCGTTTTATTATCAAAGACGGCGCGCATAACCCCGCCGCTGTTAAAGAATTTTTAAACACTTATCTGTCCTCTCCGTTTTGCGGGCCGCAAAATACTCTTGTTTACGCCGCAATGGGGGATAAAGACTATAAAACAGCATTAAAACTTCTTGCCCCTAATTTTAAGCACATAGTTTTAACCTGCGCCGACGCACAAAAGGGAGTGCCGACGGCAGCATTAAAGGCCATTTTGCCAGGTAAATATGATGTAAAAATCGCCGCTAATCCCGCTTGCTTAAACCTTAAAAAACTTAGCGGAAATATTATTATCGCGGGCAGTTTTTATCTTTGCGCAAAAACCCCCGTAACTCCGTCTTGACAGACGGGTGTTTTTGTGGTTAAATTTATCATAGCTATTTATTATTTTTAAGAGGCGATATGTCTTTAGACGAAAACAATCAACACAAGGCAGACATTACCGAGTTTATAAAATCACTACAGACGGATACGCCCTTTCCTCCTCAGGAAAAAGCGGAAGAATTCCCTTTCCCCGATAGTTTTGATATAGACGCTTTTGCCAACCAAAATAATAACCCGCTGGAAAAAACTTTAACTTCAATTAAGGCTCCGCAAAATATTCCCGCGCAGGACGAGCAGGAATCTGTTTCCCCCAGAGAAGTGATGGAGGGGCAAGAGGAATCTTTAGCATTCCCAGATGCCGCCGCCGCGGACGAAGATGACGCTTTTAATATAAATTTTCAGTCGGACCAAAAAGAGCAATCCATTAAGCACTTGGAACAAAAAATTGCGGAACTTCAGTCCCGCTTTGATGACGCTAATAAAGAAAAATCATTCAATGCTTATTTGCAGGAAGAACTTGAGGACGACAAAGAAGACACAAAATATATACCCAATGTTAAAGCTAACGACGAATTTTTTCAGAATATATCCTCAACGATAGAAAACTTGAAAGGCAGTTTGGAAAATATTGTAAGCTCCCGCCTTCAGTACGAAGAAAGCCTTATCAGGCAGGACCAAACCCTTATCAACAGACTCAGAGAAAAAACCAGCCGTCTTAAAGCCATTAACCTTGCCTTAAACAGCGAAGTTAAACGCGCAAAAAACGAAAAGCTGGAATCTCTGCGCCGCTCAGCCGAGCAAACAAAAGAACTTTTATCCGTAAGAATGCAGCTTTCCAAGGTGGAAGAAAAAGCCCGCCACGGTGATTTTAAACTTTCCCGTATGGAGCAGCAACTTTCCTCTATCAACGAGGAAAAACTGGCATTGGAAGACGAAATCCGCCGCGTAAGAGAAGACAAACTTGATTCTTTGCGCCGCTCTGCCGAACAGACAAAAGAAATAATGTCTTTAAGGCTGGAACTTTCCAAAACGGAAGAAAAATTTAAACAGGAAGAAATCCAAACAGGCTACCTGCAGGACCAGCTTAAACAGTTGGAGGCGCAGCGCGCCGCTTTGGATAACGAGATTTATGCCTCCCGCTCCCAACGTCAAGAGGCGGACCGCAAAGCCGCAGAACTTGAAAGAAAGATAGAAGATTTAAACTTTAGCATTACCCGCTCGCAAGACGCATTAAAGCAGGAAGCGCAAACGGCAGGCTCGTTAAGGGAAAAGCTTTTATCTTCCGAAACGGAACTCCAGCGTCTTAATAACGAAAAGGCTGCCCTCCTCTTAAAAGCCGACGAAAACCTTAAACATCTTGAAGCCGTCAAAGCGGAACACGAAAGGCAGATAGAAAATCTTAAGGCCGCGCAGATACAGGAAATTGAAGTAATTAAAAACCAAAAAATGCAGGAAGCACAAGCGATAACGCTTGAACTGCGCCGCGCGGAAGATAAATACAGGCAGGAAGAAACCTTTGTAAAAACCTTACAGCTTCAGATAGAATCGCTTAAGGGAGATATACAAAAGTTGGACGAGGAAAGAGCCGCGCTTAAAGGCAAATCCACCGACTTGGCCAGAGAGATTGAATTTATTAAAGAAGGCCATTCCCGCGAGATAGAAAATTTAAACAGGGAACTTTCCGCCGCGCAAGAAAAGTTTGCGAGGGAAGAATCTTCCTACAAAAATCTTTCCCAGCAATATGCCCAGCTTGAGCAGGAAAAGCAAAATCTTAACGAAGAAATCAAAAAAATCCTTGCCGCAAGGGACGAGGCGCTTGAACATAATAACCAATACCGCGCGCAGATAGAAAGCATTAAGGCGGAGCATGCCTCCGTCCTGCAAAGCTTAAAAGACGACCTTGCCAAAATGCAGGAAAAGCATACGCAGGATTTAGCCGCGCTCAGCGCCGCAAAAGACCAACAGGCCGCAAAAGACATATCCGTCATATCAGACAATTTTAACAGGGAAAAATACGCGCTTAAGGCAGAGTTGGAAGAACTTAAAAATATTAATGCCGCGCAAAAGCAGGATATTACCCTTAAATTTGATTCTCTTAAAAACTCTTCCGAGCAGGAAAGACAAAGCTTCCTCTCCCAGATTGCCGCGTTAAAAGACGCTTCCGCAAAAGAAGCCTCTAAATATATTGAAGAGATAAAAAATATTCAGGAAAGTTCTTTAAAAGAAACACAAAAATTTCTCTCTCAAATAGAAGACTTAAAGAAAGCCTCCTCCTTGCAGCAGGAAAGACATAAAGTGGAATTGGAACTTTCTGCCCAGCGCGCTAATTTTAAAGATGAAGAAATTTCCAGAATGCAATCCGCCGTCAGAGAAAATGAAAGCGCCTTAAATTCTTTAAGGCAGCACATTGCCTCGCTTGATTCGGAAAAAGGCTTAATAGATAATGAACTTAAAAAAGCCGTAGCGGAAAGATATTCCATACTTAAAGACCTTGAGCAAAAATCAAGGGAAATAGAATCTTATCACCAAAAATACGAATTTGAAATTCGCACTCTTAAAGAAGAAAAAGAAAAACAAGCAGCTTTATATCAAGCTAAATTAGACAGCGTTGCCCAGCGTCTTGCCGACGAAGAAAGTACGGTAACAGAATTAAAAACAAGAATATCTTCTTTAGAGCAGGATAAAGCCGCGTTTGGCGCAGAGGTAGATAATGTAAGACATGAAAGCGCTTTAAACGCCAAAAAAGTTATCTTACAGACTGACGAAATTTTATCACTAAAAACCCAGCTTGCTAAGGCCGAAACAAGATTTTTGCAGGATTCTGTTTTAATATCCCAGCTTAAAGAGCAGTTTACCGACACTGAAGGTTCCAGAAGCCTTCTTGATAACCAAATTAAGCAACTTAGGGAAGAAAACGCCTCGGTCAGAAAAGAAATTACCGCAAGAGAAGAAGAAATACTGCTGCTTAAAGAAACACTTTCTAAGACGGAAGAACAGCTTAAGCAGGAACAAACCGCCGTGCAGCACCTGCAAGAGCATACAACAAAACTTAAAGCGGTTAATTTTGCTTTGGACAGAGAAGTTAAAAAAGCTCAAGCGGAAAAAGTTGAAGCTTTGCGCAAATCTGCCGAACAGGCACAAGAAATTCTTATGTTGCGCGAGCAGCTTGCCCAAGCCGGTAGCGGAATGCAAACGCTTGATTTTACAAACGGCATAATTTCCGTCCGCAAAGAATACGAAGCCAAAGTTGAAAAGCTTGAAACAGAACTTAAGGACGCTTCCGCCCTGTGTGCCAAACAGGTTAAAGAAATACAAGACCTTAAGACGGACAATGCCCGCCTTAAAACCGCGGAAGAAGAAAAATATCAAATTGAAACGCGTTACAATATTCTTACCGCTAAAGTTCAGTCCTTGGAAGGCGAACTTGAAACATATAAAAATAAGGATATTGATACTCCCGCATTTACTTTGGCTAAAGCCAAGGCGGCGGCACTTAACGCTCAAATTTCCAAAATTAACAGAGAAAAGGCTGACCTTAAAGACCAGCTTGCGCAAATGCATCAAACTATTGAAGCGCTTACCGCAAGCGAAAAGGCATCTACCGACGCTTTTGCCGCCCTTAAAGAGCAAATCAGCGGCAATGACGCCGTCATAGAAAAACTTAAAAGGGAAATAGTAGTTCTTACTACCGAAAATAAAGACCTTAAGTCTGCCGCGCAGATGAGCGCCGTCCGCCAACAGGTATTGGAAGCCAAAATTAACGAAGTTGAAGGCGAAAATAAAAAATTGGCGACAATCAGCGGTATTCACGGTACTGCGGCGGCCCAACGCCCTTCAGGCGTAAAGCAGCAGCCTGCTAATGATATAAATAAAGCTGTTCGCACGGTAAGCTCCGTTGCGCCCGTCGCAAAGAATCAGGCGGGTACTCATAATGCCGCGCAAACTAACTCCGGTTTAACTAAAACCAATATCTCTTTATCAAAAACCAATCCGCAACTTGCAAAAACAAATCCTGCGGTTACAACGCCCGCGGCTAAGACGCAAACAGCGGCCGCAACGCCTGCCGTAACGGGCAAAACGCAAACCAATATTTCTTCCGCCGCCAAAACAAAAACAGGCGCGGTAAAGCAGCAGGGGGAAAACGCATTAGAAAAATCTATTTTAGATTTCCCCGAATCCAAAGATACCATTGAGGTAGTTGACGTTGAAAGCGAAGAGATGGATTTGAGTATGATTTTTGACGAGCAAGAAGTTCATGCCGAAGATACAAAAACAAGCAGAACAAGCCATACAAATTCGTCAATGCAAACGCTTAAAACAAATACTATCAAACCGATGACTTTAAAAACAGGTCCTATCCCGTCAGAAAAAACAACGCGGGTCCAAATCCCTTCCTCCGAACAGGATAAAGGCCCTTATGACGAGATGGATTTTACCGACCATTCCGCCGCTCCCTTCCACGGCGTGACGCGCAGACCCATCGGCCGCGTGCCTAACTATCGCGAGAGCGAAGCCTATTCAGACTTTTTAAAGAGAACAAAAAGTATTTTCTTTAGAATTAAATGGTCGCTCTTTAAAGAATAATCAAAAAATTTATACGGAGCAGTAAAATGCCAAAATTAAATGTAGCTGTCTTATACGGCGGCAAAAGTACCGAGCATGAAGTTTCCGTCCATTCCGCCCAAACTGTCTGCGAAATTCTTGAAAATAAATATCAGGTAACAAAAATTTTTATAACCAAACAAGGGCAATGGTTCCTGCAAAAATCCTGCGGCTTTAAACAGGACGAAGATGTAGAAATCTCTCCCGTAATATGCAGTGGCGGTGCGCAGCTTTATACCAAAGACGGAAGGGAAGTTAAGGTTGATGTTTTCTTTCCCGTACTGCACGGCGCAATGGGCGAAGACGGTACAATGCAGGGCTTGTTTGAAATCCTCAATACCCCTTATGTCGGCTGCGGTGTGCTTACTTCCGCCTTGGGTATGGATAAAGAACTTTGCAAACTTTTAGCGTCTTTCTACGGCGTACCTATAGTGCCTTACGTCAAACTTCAGGCGCATATTAAATATGATATGGCGGAAGTTAAACAAGCTGTTTTAGCTTTGGGATACCCTTTGTTTGTAAAGCCTATGAGCCTTGGTTCATCCGTCGGCGTAAGCAAAGTTAATACAGAGGCGGATTTAGAAGCGGCCATAGAAAAAGCCTTTAAGTACGAAAGGAATATACTTGTAGAAAAAGGTATAGAAAACCCCAGAGAAGTCTTTTGCGCAGTCGTCGGCGAAGCGGGGGACATACACACCTCTCTCTGCGGGGAACTTATTGATATAAAAAGCGAATTTTTTGATTATAAAGCCAAGTATGAAGACCCGCATGGCTGCGATATAAAAGCGCCCGCGGCCCTGCCTCCCGCAATGCAGGACAGTATGAGAAATGCCGCAAAAGAAGTATTTAAAGTACTGCGCGGCGAGGGTTTGGCAAGGGTGGATTTTCTTTTGGGTACTGACGGAAAATTTTATTTTTCGGAGATAAATACTATCCCGGGTATGTCGCATACCAGCCTGTTTCCGCAGTTGTGGCAGTGCAGCGGCAAAAAGTACGAAGACGTGTTGGACAGCCTTATCCGTATGTCGTTAAAGCGTAAAGCCGTAAGTGATAAACTTTCCCTTGAAAGGTAAAAAATGAAAAATATTATAAAGTATCTTCGCGGTATAGACGGCTGGCTTTATGTAATTGTGTTCTTTTGCCTTATCGGTTTTTTGCGCAACGGTATACAGCTTTTCCGCTTCGGGTTTGATTATTCTTCCATAGCTACAAAGGTTTTTGTGGCTATGATTATGATATACGGGGCCGAAACGATATTACTTGTTATGAGGGAAAGAAAGGCTTGGTTAATTTCCGCCATACAGGCGTTTTTCTGCTTTTATGTTTTTGAGGATTTCACTTTTATTCCGCTTTCTAATCTTGCTAAAATGATAATTTTTAAAATAGTGCCTGATATGAGTTACGGCTGGCATTACTTTATGAATACAGTCATAATGTCCGCCCTGTTTTCTTTAGAACTTTTGAAGACCTACATAATATACACTCTTACCGAAGAGCCTCAGCCTGCCGACGATGCTTCGGCACAAAAAGAAACCGCGCCTTTGGCCTGTGAAGGCAAATAAGCGCGGCAAAAAAATTAAATAAAACTTATATTGAAGCTAATATCTGCTTTTCCAAACCTTTATTTACAAGGTACGGATTGGTTTTTACCAAGTCGGCAAGTTCCTTTGCTTTTGCGCGGCTTTCGGGATGCGCGCCATATTTAAGCAAAACCTTTATAATGTCTGGATTTTTATTAAATCTTACAGCGTAATCAAGCGGGGTCCAGCCGTCATTATTCTTGGCATTTAAGTCCGCCCCTGCGGTAATAAGTTCCAAAAATACTCCTACGGAGGTATTTGTAGGCGCCGCGCCTATAACTGCTGTTCTGCCATTATTATCTGCTGCGTTCGGGTCTACGCCTGCTTTAATCAAAGCTCTTATTTTTCTGTCATTATCAACGGCACCCGCAGAGGATATAAGAATGTTTGCGCCGGTCTTTTCGTCTTTTATTTTAGTATCTGCGCCCATACCTATAAGCAGTTCCGTAACTTGCGGGTCGGTGTTGTATATAAGGGCAAGCTCCAAGGGTGTTTGCCCGTTTTCGTTTTTGGCGTCAATATCGGCGCCGTCCCTAATATATTGCGAAACTTTATAAGCAGGCGAATAGGAAGCAGCATAAAAGAACTCTTTCATATTTATGTTCTTTTTGTTCTGCACATCAGTTGCCATCGGCTTCTTGTCTTCAGCGTTAATATCCGAATCTTTTTTGCCGCAAGCTGTTGTTAAAACTAAAATTGTTAAAAGGATATAAATTGTTTTCATTTCAGCCTCTTTATAATAGTTCTATTGTACAAAAATATTTATTTGTAGCTTTCTTCAACTTCCTGCTTTAACTCGGTAAAAGTGCCTTCTTTTATACTTTCTCTCACGCGTTCCATAAGCCTTGTTAAAAAGCGTATATTGTGTATGGAAAGCAGCCTGTGGCTGGTAAGTTCCCCTGTTCTAAACAGGTGGGAAAGATACGCGCGGGAGTAGTTTTTGCAAACAAAGCAATCGCATTTATCGTCAAGGGGTATATCCTGAGTGCGGTGCGCAAGATTTTTAATATTAATCTTTCCGCCGCTTGTCATAACCTGTCCGTTTCTGGCGACTCTTGTTGGCCAAACGCAGTCAAACATATCTACGCCGTTTTCCACACAGTCCAAAATTTCCTGCGGCGTGCCAAGCCCCATAAGGTAGCGGGGTTTATTTTCCGGCAGATGCGGCACGGCGGCGCGTACTGCAAGGGCCATTTCTTCGCGGGTTTCGCCGACGGAAAGCCCGCCTATGCAAAAACCGTGTACGGGCATTGTTGCCATGTGGGCGGCGGCGTCTGCGCGTAAATCTTCAAATATCGCGCCTTGTATTATACCGAAAAGTAAAGAGTGCGGCACGGTAAAAGAACCGTCTGCGTTCTGTTTAATTTCCTGCGGCACCATACTGTGATATTTATTTGCGGCGCGCTGCGCCCAGCGTTTTGTAATTTCCAAAGCTTTTCTTGCGTCGTGCTTGTTGGCAGTCGCGGGGATAAGAACGTCAAGGCAGGTCCATATATCGGAGCCTATCTTAGATTCCGATTCTATTACATTTTCAGGCGTAAAAAAGTGTTTGCTTCCGTCGTGGTGGGATTTAAACCACACGCCTTCTTCCGTAATTTTTCTTAAGTGAGAAAGGCTGTGTACCTGAAAGCCGCCCGAATCCGTAAGTATACTGCCGTTCCAGCGCATAAATTTATGCAGGCCGCCCATCTTTTGCAAAAGGTCGGTACCGGGGCGCAAATAAAGGTGATAGGTATTAGATAAAATACATTCTGTTTTAACGTGATGCAAATCCTCTTCCGTCAAAGCTTTAACGCACGCTTGGGTTGCCACGGGCATAAAAACGGGCGTGTTAACAATGCCGTGTTTGGTATATAAAATACCTGTTCTGGCGGATGATTTTTTGTCTTTAGCTGTTATTTGAAAGGGGGATATTATGTTCATAAAATTATCATTGAATCTCCAAAAGAATAAAAGCGGTATTTTTCTTCCACCGCCTGACTGTAAGCCTTGTAAATATAATCTTCTCCCGCCATGGCGCACACCATACAAAGCGGCGTGGAATCTGGGAAATGAAAATTGGTTATAAGCGCGTCAACGGTTTTAAATTTGTAACCCTGATAAATAAATAAATCCGTCCATCTTTTACCTTCGCTTACGGTACCGTCGGGGTTGGCAAAACTTTCAAGCGTTCTTGTGCTTGTGGTTCCGACGGAAATTACTCTGCCGCCGTTCTTTTTGGTTTGGTTGATAATGTCGGCGGTTTCCTTTGATATTTGCGCCAACTCGCCCAACATTTTATGTTCCTGCGGCTCGCCGCGCAAAGGCCTGAAAGTTCCCCAGCCGACGTGCAATGTAACATAAACCACGTTTACGCCCATTTCTTTTATTTTGTTTAAAAGTTCTTCGGTAAAGTGAAAGCCCGCCGTCGGCGCGGCTATGGAGCCTTCGTACTTTGCGTATACAGTTTGATAGCGGTCTTTATCTGTTGATATTTCCTGCGGCAGGCCCGCGTGCTTGCGCGCCTTTTCTATATAATGCGGCAGCGGCATATGCCCGTATTTATGGGTATAGGGCAAAATATCGTCGGAGTTAAATTTTATTATAGCTTCCGCCTGCGCCGTGCTGCCAACTACCGTGCCACGCAAACCGTCTTCAAAAAAAAGTTCCGTACCTTTTTTATATTCGCGCAATAAAACAGCCCAGCATGACGGGTCTTCCAACTGGCGTACTAAAAGCAGTTCCAACTTGCCGCCTGTTCTTTTGCGCGCAAATATTTTTGCTGGGAATACCTTAGAATTATTTATTACCAAAGTATCGCCTTTCTTAAGGTATTGCGGCAAATCTCTAAACACTTTATGCTCAATGGTTTGCGTCGTGCGGTTTAAAACCATAAAGCGGCTTAAGTCGCGCGGCTCGGCGGGATTTTTTGCTATAAGGTCGTCAATTTTAAATTGTTTAAAACGTTCAAATGCCATATAAATTCCTTAGATAGAAACAAGGTCGCTTGAGGGGTAAAAAGTTTCCAAAATTTCTTTATAATTTTTATCGTCCAAAGCCATTCCTTTCGCGCCGTCCTGACACATACCCGCGCCGTGGCCATAGCCTTTGCCTTCAAAAGAAAGGCCGTCAATATCAGTTATAAAACAGCTTTTAAATCTGGTTGAGCCAACGGAGATTCTAAAATCGTTGCAGCCCACATAAACCTTTTGCTTATCGGTTATTATGTGCAGAGTTTTTGCGCGGCCGCTTTTAAATTTTGCGCCAATCTTAATCTTTTTTAAATTACCTTTAATGCCGTTTGATTTTAAAAAACTATTAATAGTTTCTTTGCTTAAAGTTGTACTCCAACGCGCGCTTTTACTTTCTTTACAATAACCGCATTTCGCGCCCTGCAAAGGTTTTATGGGGTCTTTTGCGCCAGGCATAGCGTCGGTGTGTCCGCCGCAGTTGGCGTGATAATAGGTATAAAAAAGTTCGTCTTTATATTTTAAAACTTCGCCTTTTGTTCCTTCCACGGCTTCTTTTACGCTGTCGTAAGTTTTTACGCTGCCTTTATACATTTGGCTGCGTACGTCGCTGTAAAGATCAAAGTCTTTCATCTTTTTATCTTCTAAAGTTTTAAGCGTGTATGTGCGCGCGGCAACGGCCTGCGCCTTAAGCGCTTCCACGGGCCAGGAATAACTCATCTCGTAAGGCAGAACGCCGCAAAGGTAAGATTCCAAATCTGTTTCTTCTATAATATTTACGCCTTTAGAGCCAGCCAGCAACAGTAATTTGCCGTTATATGTATTGCCTTTAAACGTAAAAAAATCGTCTTTTGATTTTAAAGTAATTTCTATACCTTCGGAAGATTTTACCGTCCCTGCGGAAATTTCCTTTCCCTGCCTTGATACTTTAAAAGTGCCGCCCTTTGTAAGTTTATATTTTTTGCCGCCGTTTAAATCTTTGACGGTAAACGGACCCGACGCTTTTACGGGAACATTATTTTGCGTTTCGCCTATCAGTATTTTAATTGATTGCGCCTGCGCGGCGGAAAGAAGGCCCAAGAAAAGGGTTAAAACGGTAATAAATTTCTTCATTAAAAAAGTCCGTTAGGCATTTTGCAGCCCATGTGGGAATAAGCTTTAGGGGTTGCGGTTCTGCCGCGCGGCGTGCGCGTGATAAAACCAGCTTTAATAAGGTAAGGTTCTATAACATCGGTAAGAGTGTCTTCTTCCTGCGATACGGCTATTGCAAGGTTTTCTATACCCACAGGCCCGCCCGAAAATTTTTCTATCAGCGCGGTAAGAATTTTTTTATCAACGGTATCCAAACCTTCGCTGTCTATATCCAAAGCGTCCATAGCCATAATTGCTATATCGGCGGAAATTACGCCGCTGCCTTTTACCTGCGCAAAATCTCTTGCGCGTCTTAAAAGCCTGTTGGCTATACGCGGCGTGCCGCGAGAGCGTTTGGCAATTTCGTCAAGGCCGTGCCTGTCCGCTTCTATATTAAGCAGGCGGGCGGAGCGTTCAAGAATGTCGGTAATTTCTTTAATTTCGTAAAAGCCGAGGTTAAAAACTATGCCAAAGCGGTCGCGCAGCGGGCCTGTAAGCAAGCCTGAGCGCGTTGTAGCGCCGACTAAAGTAAATTTAGGCACAGCCAATTTTAAAGTTGTTGAACCCGCACCCTTGCCTGTGTTTATAAAGAATGTAAAATCTTCCATAGCGGGGTAAAGGGCTTCTTCAACCGCGGGGTTAAGGCGGTGGATTTCGTCTATAAAAAGTATATCGCCGTCGTTAAGTTCGGTAGTAAGCATTGCGGCAAGGTCGCCGGGGCGGGAGAGAACGGGGCCTGATGTTATCTTAATATTAACGCCCATCTCGTGCGCCAAAATATTGGAAAGTGTTGTTTTACCCAAACCTGGGGGCGAGTAAAAAAGGCAGTGGTCCAAGGATTCCCCGCGGTTTTTTGCGGCGGAAATAAAAATTTTTAAATTTTCTTTAAGTTTATCCTGCCCGACGAACTCTGCAAGAGAAGCGGGGCGCAGAGCATATTCTATGCCTGATTTTTCCTCTTCGGTTCTTTCTACCTGTAAATATTGATTGTTGGAGGTCATTTTTTAAGTATCCTTAAAGCTTCTCTAATGTTTTCTTCAACGCTTAAAGGCGCATTGCCCTGCTGATAAATCTTTTCTATCGCGCGTCTGGCTTCCGCGGGGGTATAGCCCAAGGCGGAAAGGGCGGCTGAAACCTCGCTCATAAAAGGTGTTTCCAAAGGTTTTATTTTTACTTCGCCCTGCACGGTTATAGCGTCCATCTTATCTTTAAGAGAGTCTATTAATTTTTGCGCGGTTTTTGCCGTAAAACCGAAGATGGTTGTTAAAATTTTAGGGTCTTTTGTTATTATGGCTTTGTGGAAGTCTGCCACGCTTCTTAAAGCTTTATTTAAAAATTCCAAAGCTTTTTTAGGCCCTGTATTTGGGATAGATTCTTTAAATAAAAGGAAAAGTTGTTTGTCTTCTTTGGTTAAAAAACCGTAAAGCGCGGTGCCGTCGTAGGGGGAAAGTGATTCCGTTATATAAACCTGCGTTTGCTGGCCCTTTTCAAGCGAAGTTATACTGGCGGCTGCCATATTAACTTCGTAGCCAACCCCGCCCGCAAGCAAAATAATGCTGTTTTCCTGTGTTTCTAACACTTCGCCTTTAAGATACGCTATCATATTACTATTTTACCTTATTTTAAGGTTTATTACTGCTTGCGCGGGGCTATTTTTTAAGTTTGGAAATCTGCTGAGCCTTGGCTTGTTTTATCTTTTCCAAGAATTGCTGCTGAAGGTTAATTTTGGCTTTTATCGGTGCGGTTTTAAGGTGGCATACGGCTATCGCGGCAGCGTCGGCAACGTCATCGGGATTAAGAGGATTTTTAAGCTTTAAGGTAAGCTGCACCATACGCTGCATTTGTTTTTTATCGGCGGCGCCGCTGCCGCATAAAGCGGCTTTTACCTGCTTTGGCTGATAGGAAGACACGCTTAAACCCTGCTGGTGCAAAGCCAGCAAAATAACGCCGCGGGCTTGTACCGTGTGGGCGACGCGCACGGCACGTTTTAAAAAGAACATTTCTTCCATTGCTGCGGAATTTGGTTTAAAATCTGCGGCTACTTTAGATATTTCCGTGTAAATTTGTTCCAGGCGCACGGGCAGGGGGCTTTCTTTATCCGTATGGATAAGCCCGCAAGCATGCAAAACAAAACCGGCCGCACCGTTGCCTTCCAGCACGGCCCAGCCGGTTCTGTCTAAACCGGGATCAATACCTAAAACAGTATTATTCTTCAATTTTAGCTAAAATATCGTCCGGAATACTGTGGTTGGTGTACACGTTTGCAGTATCATCGTGGTCGTCCAACGCATCAATCATTTTTACAATTTTGGTAGCGGTTTCAAGGTCGTTTACTTCAACCTCGTTGCCGGGTATCATTGTAATTTCGGCCGATTCCGTTTTAATGCCTTTAGCTTCTATGGCTGTTTTTACTGCGTCAAGGTTTTCCATTGCGGTAACAACTTCAAAACCTTCTTCCTGCGTTTTAATATCTTCCGCGCCTGCTTCAAGGGCAACATTCATAAGGGTTTCTTCCGTTGCGGAGTCCTTATTGATAAGGATAATGCCTTTTTTTGCAAACATATAGGATACGCAGCCTGTTGTGCCTATGCTGCCGCCTTTATCTGAAAATATTTTTCTTATTTCGGCAAAAGTTCTGTTTTTATTGTCGGTCGTGCATTCCACGATGACGGCGACAGAGCCGGGGCCGTAGCCTTCGTAAGTGATTTCTTCGTACACGGTACCGGGGAGTTGGCCCGTACCTTTCATTATGGCGCGCTTTACGTTATCTGCCGGCATGTTGGCGGCTTTGCCGTCTTCAATAGCTTTTCTTAAGCGGGCGTTGCTTGCTAAATCGCCCCCGCCTATTTTAGCGGCTATCGTAATTTCGCGTATAAGTTTTGTAAATACTTTACCTTTCTTGGCATCTACTAAAGCTTTTTTATGTTTAATACCTGCCCAGTGTGAGTGTCCACCCATAATAAATGACTCCTTTTAAAAAACTACAAGTAATTCTATCAAATTGATTAAATAAAATATATATTTCCCACAGTGTTTATGCGGAATATGCCCCGCACGGATTTCCCTACGGTAATTTATCTTGCGATAAATTCCTACGGGACGAACCGTTACAAATGTCATAAGTTTACAAGTATTTTATTGTTTAAACAAAATTTGAGCAAGGGAGGTATACCACGGAGGGGCAAAGCCCCGATGTATCCGACCGAGCGAAAACGCAGTTTAAACATAAAAGACGAAGCAAACAAAATGCCCCGCACGGGATTTGAACCCATATCCTCGGTTCCGAAGACCGGTACTCTAGCCAGTTGAGCTAACGGGGCAAAAATATCTACTACTATTTTACCATTTTATCACGTTTTCCTGCCTTTTGGTGCGTTGCGTCTATATTTTTGCTAAATTATTAGTATGAAATCAATTAAAGGCGAAGGCATCGCAAATTGCCCCAACGGTTGCGAACCGTTTGAAGCGGAGTTTTGGACTCTCATCCGCGCGGACCACGACGCGGAACTTAAAGAAGCACTTTTAGGCGGCGAACTTAACTTAATCTCCTGCCCCCATTGCGGCGAATTTTTTTATCACGACAGAAATATAATTTACTTTGACCCATCAACAGAACTTTTGGCTTTTGTCGCACCGCGCGCGGAGAAAGAAGACTTCACCAAAATAAAAGAGCAAATGAAGAAAGACTTTAACCTTCTTAAAACCAATCTTACAAGTCTTTCCATCAATTACGACCCGTTTTATCTTGCCGGTTTGGAAGAGCTTAAACTTATGCTTGAGTACGAAGAAAATGTAGTCCTGCAAAGTGAAGTTCTTGCGGCGCAAAGCGCGCAGCGCGGCTTTAAACTGGCTCGGCTTAAACCTGCCGCCGCTCGTCTTAAAGGCTACCCTTTTTACCTGCCCGTTGACGGGGAGGATTTTAACAAAAACAATGTGCTTGCGGCAGCCTCGGCCTTAACGGCCGCCAACCCCGCGTTAACATTGCTTGCGGCTTTTATAAAAGATATTAAAGGCGGAAAGGAATTACCAGAAAAAATATGAACCTTACGACGCACAAACAAATTCTTGCCAAAATAGGACAGGCCGCGGCCGAACATAACCTTAAGGCATGGGCCGTGGGCGGTTTTGTGCGCGATTTATATTTAGGTAAGGCCACGCAGGATATTGATATTTGCGTGGAGGGCGACCCTGCCGCATTGATAGATTTTTGCGTTAAGCAGTATGGCGCAACCGCACTTTTTTTTAATGATTTTGGCACGGCGCGCGTTACTCTTGCCGACGGTTTAAAGCTGGATTTTGTGCGTTGCCGTAAAGAGGTTTATCCAAAGCCAGCCGCCCTGCCCGTTGTAAGCCCGTCCGACCTTAGCGATGATTTATTCCGCCGCGACTTTACCTGCAATGCCTGGGCCTTAAGCCTTTTGCCAAACGAATTTCTTAAAAGTTACGATTTATACGGCAGCCAAAAAGCCGTGGACGGTAAATACATAGAAGTGTTGCACCACGCCAGCTTTGTTGACGACCCCACACGCCTTTTCCGTGCGGTTCGCTTTGCGGCCCGCTTTAACTGGCGGCTTGGCGCAAGCACGCAAAAACTTTTAAAGCAGGCTGTTGCGGAAAACTTGCCAAAGCTTCTTTCGCGCGAAAGAATAAGCCACGAATTTATTAAAATTTTGGAAGAGCAAGATGCCTTTGCCGCATTAACTC
>JAEXBW010000121.1 GCA_023393825.1 Elusimicrobiota bacterium
ATTGCGGTTTACTTTAATTGCGCTTAGTCCGCTTTTCATAACCAGTTTTCTTAAGAAAGGGTTATACATAAACGGACACTTTAAAAGTTTAAGCCATAATTTTAAGCGAAGCGGCAGTACGGCCAAATAATATTTTGTATTTTTATTGTTGGCGTCCGTGTTAAAAACGCGGCTTAAAGCCAAGGCGCTTTTAAATGCGCTGCTTATGCCTTCAAGCGAACTGGGGCTTATAAAACCTGCCGCTTCTCCTATCAAAAATACGCCTTCTCTGCCCGTGCAAAATTGCTTAAAGTTCTGCGGTCTTAACACCAGACAGGCTTCTCTTTTAATAGGCGCACCAAGGAGAAACCCTGCGGCTACGGCTTTCTTTTTTAATTTCTCAAAATCTTTATTGCAGCTTTCCGCTTTAAACGCGCCGCCCAATATCAAATACCCGTCTTTTGATACAGACCAAGAGTAGCAGTCGGTAATATGTTCGTCAAACAGGCAGGAATAAAAAGGGTTTTCATGCTCTTCTTTATACCATTCCTGCACGGCGGTATAAGAATGCATTTTAACATTTGGGAAAAACGTGCGCCTTACGGCGGAGTTTGCCCCGTCCGCGCCAACTATATGGGCGGCAAAAACAGTTTCTGTTTTATTGTTTGTTTTAAAGCTTACCTCAAAACCGTTTTGCTTTCTTTCAATTTTATTTACCGTCGCTCCGTCAAACAGGCGGACATTATTGGGTATAAGCGACTTTAGCCAAAGGTCAAATTTATGCCTGTCTAAATTTAAGTAAAACCTTTGGTAGTGGCGGATTAAATTTTGGCTTGAATCAATAGTGCGTACCGCAAAAATTTGCGGGCTTACAAGAACTTCTTTAGGCAGGGTTAAATCAAAAAGAGCCAAAGTTTTTTGAGCGTCAGGCGCCAAAAGCCCGCCGCACGGCTTACAAAAACTATTTTCTTCCGTTGTCTTTTTATCTATCGCAGCAATTTTTAAAGACGGCTTTAAAAGCCTTGCAAGCGTGCTGCCCGCAGGCCCGAGGCCGATAATTACGATATCAAATTTTTCCATAAATACAGTTTAACAAACTTTATCTTATTACTTGCTGCCCTCTTGCTAAACGGCCGTTTTGCGGGCATTTTTTGATACAAATGTTAGCCCCGCTTAACAATTTTGTATAATATATTAAAAGGAGGTAATATTATGAAAATTGTCTTTTTTGATGTTGACAAGCTTACGGGGCAGTATCTTAAAACAAGGCCCGCCTGCAAGTGCAATATTATCCTTTTGGAAAACAGTATAGAAACTATGACGGACGAACAATACGAACAGATTAAAGATGCTGCCGTCATCTCGGTTTTTGTGCATTCTTCAGAAGTTATGGGCGAAAAGCTGCTCTCTAAATTTCCCTCATTAAAACTTATAGCCACCCGCTCCACGGGTTATGACCATATAGACCTTAATTATTGCAAAAGCCGCGGGATAAATGTGGTTAACGTCCCCAAATACGGCGAGGCTACCGTAGCGGAGTATACGCTTGGCCTTTTGCTTAATGTAAGCCGCAAAATAATCACGGCGAGAAATGATATGTTTGACGGCGTTTATAAAGTTAAACGCTACACGGGTTTTGACCTTTACGGCCGCACTATTGGTATTATAGGCACGGGCGCGATAGGCCGCCACGTTATAAAACTTGCAAAGGGTTTTGGTATGAATGTGCTTGCTTACGACCTTTACCCTAACGAGGAATTCCAGCGTATTTACAATATTAATTATGTTTCTTTAGACGAGCTTTATGCGGGCAGCGATGTAATTTCCCTCCACGCGCCATCAACTAAAGAAAACTACCACCTGCTTAATGACGGCGCCTTTTCTAAAATGAAAGACGGCGTTATTATCATCAACACCGCCCGCGGGGACCTTATTGACGGCGAGGCGCTGTACAGGAATATATTAAGCGGCAAGGTAGGCGGCGCGGGCTTGGACGTGCTTGAAAATGAAGACTTTATTATCCACGACGATATTATGCTTGAGCAGGAAAATATGAATATGAACTTTGCCATTAATACCATAGTTAATGCCAAGCTTCTTAAACATAAAAATGTTATAGTAACGCCGCACGTTGCCTTTAACTCCGCCGACGCTGTGCATCGCATACTTGAAACTACTATAAAAAATATAGAAAGTTTCGCCGATGGCAAACTGATAAATTCCGTTATAAAATAAAAAGTAATAATAAATAAAAAATCCCCCGCTTTAAACTTACGGCGGGGGATTCTTATTTGACGGTAAAATTTATTTAAACGGCAGTCTGCCCGCCAGCATTTGCGCAAGCGGTTTTGTAGGCTCGCTGCGCTCTAAAATAATTTTTATTACAGAGGTTAAAGGCACTGCAAGCAGCGCGCCCATCGCGCCCCATACCAATGCCCAAAAAATTAAGCTTGCTATAACCACTACAGGGCTTAAATCCATACCTTTGCCTAGCAATTTTGTTTCCAAAATATTGCCTACCAAAAAGTGTATAACAGTAAGCGTTATAAGAACATAAGGTATCTGCCAAGCGGGGCCGAAAGTTAAAAATAAGACGGGCGCGGGCAGCAGCGTCGCAATAAACGGGCCGACATTGGGTATAAAATTTAAAACGAAAGTTAAGAAAGCGAATGTCGCCGCAAGAGGCGTACCCGCAGAGGCCAGTATAATCCAGGTAAGCCCGCCTGCGAGCAGAGAAACAAAAAACTTAATCATAAGATACTTTGATATTTGCCTTTCTATATTGCTTAAAAAGGGATTATCCTGCGCGGCGTGGCCCATAAAAATAAATATTACAAACAGGGTTACCAGCGATAATGTGGTAAACAAAGATATAAGCCAACCGCCCATAGAAGTAACAATATTCATTGCGGGGATATTTGCTATATATTCGCTTATAAAGTTTTGATTAATCTTAATGCCTATCTTTTGCGCTATGGCAATGGCCCAATTTAAGCTTTCGCTTATCTTGCCAGCATAGTTTGTTGCGCCTGCCATAAATACTGTTATTGCATTGGACACAAACATAATTGCTATACCTGCCAAACCCAGCACAAACAATACGGCAAGTACAAGGCCCAGCATTCTGGGTACGCCCCATTTTTCTTTCATCCACGTCGCAAAGGTATTTGAAACCATAGATATAAAAACCGCTATAACAAAAGGCATTAAAACCGTTTTTGTATAAACCAAAAATGCGGTAAGGGCGACGCCCGATAAAATTAAAAGGCATACATTGATGATGGGCAAATATTGCTCTAATGTAGGGTTTTTATATTCCATAAATTATTTAATTTCCGTAAGTTCTTCTATCCAAAGTGATGCTTGCGCGTCGCTTGGCATACGCCAGTCCCCGCGCGGGCTTATACCTATGGAGCCTACTTTCGGGCCGTCGGGCAGGCAGGAGCGTTTAAACTGCTGTGCAAAAAATCTTTCAAAAAATACTTTCATCCATTTTTTTATTTCCGCCGCTTCGTACGCGCCTTTAAAGGCGTGATTTGCCAAAAAGTATATTTTTGCGGGGCCGAAGCCGAAGCGCAGGAAATAATATAAAAAGAAATCGTGCAGTATATACGGGCCCACAAGGTCTTCCGTTTTCTGTTTTATCTTGCCGTTTTTTGCGGCGGGTAAAAGTTCGGGGCTGATGGGCGTGTTTATAATATCCTGCAGTATAGCGGCAATTTTTTTATCTTCAATTTCTAAAGCGGTTTGCGCCACTAAATGCTGCACAAGCGTTTTGGGTATTCCCGCGTTAACGCCGTACATGGACATATGGTCGCCGTTATAAGTAGCCCAGCCTAATGCCAGTTCGGACATATCGCCAGTCCCCACGACAAGCCCGCAGGTTTGGTTGGCAATATCCATAAGTATTTGTGTTCTTTCGCGCGCCTGAGAATTTTCGTAAACGGCGTCGTGCAGTGTTTCTTTATGTCCTATATCTTTAAAATGTTGTTTTACGGCGGGCTTTATATCAATTTCACGCGCGCTTACGCCAAGTGCCGCCATAAGTTTTACTGCATTATTATATGTTCTGCCCGTAGTGCCAAAGCCGGGCATTGTTACGGCGGTAATGTTTTTTCTGCTTATATTAAGCTTGTCAAATGTTCTTACCGCAACCATTAGGGCAAGGGTGGAATCCAACCCGCCCGATATGCCTATAACAAGGCTTTTTGCTTTTGTATGATTGACGCGCTGTGCCAATGCCGCTGTTTGAATATCCAAAATTTCGCGGCAGCGGGCGGATATATTACCGTCCTGCGGCACAAACGGCAATGGGTTTACCGCGCGGGTTAATTTAAGCGGCGCGGAACTTTTATAACCCGTTTCTATAACGGTAAAAGTCGCCATATTGTCTGATGAAGACTGTGTAAATGTAGTATTTTCCCTGCGTTGGTTTTTAATACGTTCTATGTCAATTTCGCTTACGGTTATTTGCTCTTCAAGGCTAAAGCGTTGCGCGGCGGCTAAAAGAGAACCGTTTTCGTAAATAAGCCCGTTGCCCGCAAAAACCACGTCGGTAGAAGATTCCCCAAAGCCGCAAGAGGAGTAAACATATCCGCAAATACAGCGTGCGGACTGCTGCGCCAAAAGGCTTTTAAGATAATCGTGTTTTGCGGCAAGTTCATTGGTAGCGGAAAGGTTAAAAATAATTTCCGCACCGTTTAAAGCCATATCGCAGGAGGGGGGAATGGCGGCCCAAAGGTCTTCGCAAATTTCTATGCCAAAGGTGGCTTCTTCAGCCTTAAAAAGTAAATCTGTCCCCAGCGGAACGTCCTGCCCCAAAATATTTATTTGCGGCTCTTTAATATCGCGCGCGGAGGCAAACCAGCGTTGCTCGTAAAACTCTTTGTAATTAGGCAGATAGGTTTTAGGCACTATACCCAAAATTTCACCTTTATATATAACCGAGGCGGCATTAATAAGCTTGCCCTCAGTTTCAAGCGGGAGGCCGACAATAGAAATAATATTAAGTTTTTTTGTTTCCGCAAGTATTTTGGCAAGTCCGCCAAGCGCGCCGCGTAAAAGGGTTTGTTTTAAAAATAAATCCCCGCAGGTATATCCCGTAATGCAAAGCTCTGGCAATACGGCAATGCTTACGCCCTGCTGTTCCGCTTTTTTAAGCAAAGCGGTTATGCGGCTTACGTTAAAGTTTGCGTCAGCCGTTTTTACATTAGGTACTATTGCCGCAGTTTTTATAAACCCTTTATCCATATATATAAATTAGCAAAAATAAGCCCCTCTATAAAGGCCTGTTTCAAAATGCCTCTTGAATAATATATAAAATATCTTACAATATAATGATAAATGACTATCATTGAGGGAGAGGCATATGTCAAAAAACATCCTTGTTATAGCAGGAAGTCCCAGAGTTAAAAGTTGCAGCAATGTGCTTGCGGACGCTTTTATAAAAGGGGCAACAGCCGCAGGACATAATGTTAAAAAGATAAGTTTATGTGATAAAAATATAAGGGGCTGTATAGGTTGTAAGCAATGTTTTAAAGACGGAAGTCCTTGTGTTATTAAAGACGATATGTATCAAATTTATAATGCCTTTGTTAACACGCATTTAGTTGTGCTGGCAACGCCTTTGCATTATTTTTCTGTTTCCGCGTTGGTCAAATGTATGGTGGACAGAATGTATTGCTTCGGTTATCCTACAGGGTGGATATATCCCAAAAGGGATTGCGCAATGCTTGTGGCGGGAGAGGATACTAATTCCTCCTCTTATGTGCCGCTGGTTACTTACTATAACATTCTTGTAGAAAGGCATCTTAAATGGAGCAGCCACGGTATTGTTATAGCCGAGGGCGTGCAAGAACCTGCCGATGTGCTGGTTTCCCCTGCGTTTAAAGAGGCAGAGTTGTTGGGTAGAAGCTATAAATAGTTTTTTAAAATAAAAACCCCGTCCTATAAATAAAGGGCGGGGTTTTTGTTTGTGTGTAAATATTTATTTTTTCTCTTCTTGATTTTTAAGGTAAGGTTTAAGAGCTTCGTAAACTTTGTTGGCTATAATCTCGTAGCCTTTTTCGTTAGGGTGCAGGATATCGGATTTTAGTGATTTATCGCTAAAAATACCGTCCATAATACCGGGGATAAAAAGCGCTCTTTTCTTTTTTGCCAGTTTTTTCATCATCTTTGTATAGCGCGACATTTGATAGTTGCCGCCGGTATCTACAATAACCGCCATAGCGTTAAGGCCGTGTACATAATCAATAATTTCTTCCAAAGCTTTACGGGTTTCTTCTATAGGGCGGTTTTGTAAAAGGTCATTACCGCCAAACTCTATCAAAACCATACAAGGCATACTCTTGCCAATATCATGCATGCGCATAGCGCCCTGCTGCGCGGTATTGCCCGACACGCCTAAATTTACAATTTCTCTTCCTGCCAGTTGCGAAAGCACCGTAGGATATGCATTATCGCGCGATACGCCTAAGCCATAGGTAAGGCTGTCGCCAAAAGCCACTATATCAGGCGCTTTGCTGTTGTGGAACAAGGGTTTTTTGGTACACGCGCAAAGCAGCGGCAGAAATAAGATAAAAATAAAAAGTTTTTTCATATTACCCTTAAAGAATCACAATAAATTATTTTGTAACAAACCCTCTTATTTTATACTATATTTATAAAGATTTAAGGAGTTTTTTATGGCCCTGATAAACGAGAATTATTTAAATTTAGCGCAAAATTATTTATTCCCCACCATTGCAAAAAAAGTGAGGGAATTTAAGGCAGCAAATCCCTCGGCGGAAGTTATCAGCCTTGGCATAGGCGATGTTACGCAGCCGCTTCCCGCCGTGTGCATAGAAGCCATGCATAAAGCCGTTGACGAAATGGGCCGCAAAGAAACATTCCGCGGATACGGGCCGGAGCAAGGATATTCCTTTTTGGTTGAAGATATTATTAAGCACGACTATCAGGCGCGCGGCGTGGACTTGCTTGCGGAAGAAGTTTTTGTAAGCGACGGCGCAAAGTGCGACGTCGGTAATATACAGGAAATATTTTCTAAAGATTGCGTTGTTGCAATTGCGGACCCTGTTTACCCCGTCTACCTTGACACCAATATAATGGCGGGCAGACAAATAAAAAAAATCCCGTGTTTGGAAGAAAATAACTTTGTCCCGCAGGTGCCTGATTTCCACGCGGACCTTGTGTATCTCTGCTCGCCCAACAATCCCACGGGCAGCGTGATGACGAAAGACGATTTAAAAAAATGGATTGCTTACGCTAAAGAAAATAAGGCAATTATAATTTTTGACTCCGCCTATAAAGAATATATACAAGACGATACTTTACCCCGTTCCATTTACGAAGTTGAAGGGGCAAAAGATGTTGCGATAGAAATACGTTCGTATTCCAAAACCGCGGGTTTTACTGGTTTGCGCTGCGCTTATATGGTTGTGCCTATGACGCTTAAAGGTTTTACGCACGACGGCAAAGAAGCCTCTTTAAACGCCTTTTGGCGCAGAAGACACACCACAAAATTTAACGGTGTACCTTACATTGTGCAACGCGCCGCGCAGGCTATATACACTCCGCAAGGCAAGGCGGAAGTAAAAGAACTTATTAACTTTTATATGACCAATGCCAAAATTATCAGCGATGGTTTAAAAGACATCGGCTTGACAGTTTACGGCGGGCAAAACGCGCCTTATATTTGGTTAAAACTGCCAAAAGGCGTACCTTCTTTTGATTTTTTTGAAGTGCTGCTTTCTCATGCGCATATCGTAAGCACACCGGGCAGCGGCTTTGGCGATGCGGGCGAAGGATATTTAAGGCTAACCGCGTTTGGACAGCGTGAAAGCACATTAAAAGCTGTAGAGCGTATTAAAGGTTTAAAAATATGAAGACAATTCCTTTTATAAAAATGGACGGGCTTGGCAATGACTTTGTTATTATAGACGCCAGAAAGCAGCCCGTAAATTTAACCGAGCAGGAAATTACAAAACTTGGCGACAGGCATAAAGGGGTCGGCTTTGACCAGCTTTTTATTTTGCATAATTCCCAAACCTGCGACGTTAAAATGGATATTTATAACAGCGACGGCAGCACTTCCGCCGCCTGCGGTAACGGCACGCGCTGCGTGGCAAGCATAATATTTAAAGAATCCTCAAAAACAGAAATTACTTTAGAAGCGCCCGACGGCAAGGTGCTTAAAGGGTTTAACACAAACCCCGTAACCGTTAATATGGGCCGCCCCGCTTTAAACTGGCAGGATATACCCTTAGCAAAGGAATGCGACACTTTAAATATGCCTGTTTTGCTTGAGGGTTTACCAAGCCCTGTTTGTGTTTCCATGGGGAATCCTCACACGGTATTTTTTGTTGATAATGTTGACGATTTGGATATTGCCGCGCTTGGCCCCAAGATAGAGCATCACCCGCTTTTCCCCAAGCGTACCAATGTGGAATTTGCACAAATCATCAGCCCCTCTAAAATCCGTATGCGCGTTTGGGAACGCGGCGCGGGCATAACGCTTGCCTGCGGCAGCGGTTCTTGCGCCACGCTTGTTGCGGCTGTCAGGCGCGGACTTACGGACCGTAAAGTGGAGATTGTGATGGACGGCGGCT
>JAEXBW010000059.1 GCA_023393825.1 Elusimicrobiota bacterium
TGACGCTGCCCAGACAGCTTCCCCTGTGCTTACCGCGTGGTCTTTAACGTGGCAGGCGCGCGGCGTTAACATTGCGCTGCTTAATACTTCTTCCATGACATTTCTGGACGTTATGGGGGAACTTGCCCGCCTGAGCGGCTACCAGATAGGCTATGACAGCGAAGGTAAATTTTTATTTAAGCCGCGCTCGTCAGGCCCAGCAGTCGGCGCGCTGGGCAAGGGCGATATATTGGAGATAGAAAGCATTTCAGACGGTACGGATAAAGTTTACACTCGCGTAAGCGTTAACTTCGGACAGTTTAAAGCCGTGGTTGACCCTGCCGAACTCGGCGATGCCCGCCCGAATCTTATTGATAAATACGGCATAAGGGAATTAAGCATATCCTCCGGCACGCTGTTGCCGCCGCAAAATTCCAACCTTGCGCGCGCCGCCGCACCGGGGATATACCAAAAAGTGGCAGGCGTTAAAAAACGCGCCGCCGTTATCTGCAAGTTTTTACCGCAAATAGAACCAGGTGATATACTTGCCATTTCCTACGACGGCGTTTTAAACGGGCCTATGCTTGCCGAGGGTTTGGAATTTAACCTTACCGATTGGACGCTTCGCCTTGACCTTACGGAGTTTTAACCTATGACAGAACTTACACAAACACAAACCGACACGCAAAACCGCCCGCCAGATTTTACCGCGCTTTCCGCCCTGCTTAAAAATCTTATTTTTATATTGGGCGCGGCAGTATCTTTTTCCCTGTGGCTATCGTCCACAATAACTACGCCCAAGCGCATAGATAAACTGGAAGAAGCGCTAAGCGCTCTAAGCGCCAAGCAAAACGCGGTGGAAGCGCAAACAACATTAATTTACGGGGATTTGAAGGAAATTAAAACCCTTCTTATAACCGAAAAACAAAAATAAATAAAGGAGTTTTTTATGTTAAATTTTATTTCCAAATTTTTTATGCCGCAAAAAGTTATCAGCTTTTTTACGGCGGTAAGAAATTTTTTGAAAGGTAAAAAAACTTATCTCGCCGCAACAATAATATTGCTGCAGGCACTCTTAAGTTATATAGACCAAACCCTTGCCATTACCACCATAAGCGGCTTTTGGCAGTGGGCGCAGGGCCTTGCCTCCAACGAGGCTACCCTGCACATTGCGGAAGCTTTAGCGGTATTCGGCTTTAGGGCCGCGATAGACGTAAAATCCGCCGCAAACAAATAAAATAATAAGATTTAAAAAACAAAAACCCCGCTTCTTTAATGAAGTGGGGTTTTTGCCGTAAGTAAAGCTTAAAGGATTATGTTAAGCACAGTTCCCGTTAACAGGGAAACACACAAAGTAAGCGCGATAATTTTAGCGGTATCTTTCCAACCGCCTTCCTTAAGCAGTACAAAAAATGATGCGGTGCATGGCAAATACATAGCCATAAATATGCACGCTATAACAAGCTGTTTTGCGCTCATACCAAAGGGCTGCAGTAATGCTATGGAAACGTCTTTCCTTAAAAAGCCAAGCGTTATTACAGATGCTGTTTCTTCGGGCAATCCCATCATTATATGCACGGGAAAGCGGAATATTTTTGTAATTAAATCTATCAGCCCAGTCATCTCCGCCAGCGTTATCAAAAACACGCCCAGCATAATAAGCGGCACAGCTTCTACCACGTATTCCTTGGCGCGGTAATAAATCTTTTTGGCCATTTGTTTTGGTTTTGGCAGCTGCCAAGATGGAACTTCCATAAAAATATCATTGGTATCGCCGGGGAGAATTTTGTTTAAAGCCATACCCGTCGCCATACCTATAACGCCCATAATGCCAAACACCAGCAATAAATATTTGATGCCGAAAGGCGCAAGTATGCTAAACATCATAGCCGTTTGCGATATGCACGGTACCATCATCAAAATAAGCGCAAAGGCTATAATTTTTTGCCGTCTTGTTTCAAGCGAGCGCACCGCCATAATGGCAGGCACTTTGCAGCCGAAACCGAGCATTATCGGTATTGCGCTATATCCGTGTAAACCTACTTTATGCAGGGTGGAATCCAGCAATATTGCCAGACGGGGCAGATAACCCAAATCGCCCAAAAACTCCAACACGGCATAAAAGACAACCACATAAGGCATAACGTCTATAAAAGCTATCTTCATACCTTCCGAAAGTATGCCAAAGCCGCCTGCGGCCTCGCTGCTGCCGCCAAACAAAATTGTCCACACAAAAGTGTCTTTGGTAAAGGCAAACATATTTTGAATAAAAGGCAGGTAGTAATTGTCGTAAAACGGGGATAAAAAGTCTATCAAAAACTCGCCCGTTTTAAGGATTACCATAAAAGAAATTACAAGCACGGCCAGCGCAATAATAATGCCGCTGAAAGATGATGTTGCGGCTTCTTCCGCCTTTTCTAAGAGGGAAGGGTGCCTGTGCGTTATCTTTTGCGCTTGCGCGCTTATCTTGCCGATTAACTTCCATTTATCTTCGGCGGAGGCGGGGATTTCGGGCTTTTGATAATGCTGTTTGCCCGTGCCGATATTATCAACTACGGTGGCAAGTTCGCTAAGCCCCATACCCGTAAGGCCGTTGCAAGCTATAACGGGTACGCCAAGTATTTGCGCAAGTTTTTGGGTGTCAATATCAATACCTTTCTTTTGCGCCACATCAAATTTATTTAACAGCAACACGACGGGTTTACCTAAGGAAATCGCATCCAACGCAAAAAATAAATTGCGCTCCAAATGTTGCGCGTCCGCCACATAAACGGCAATGTCGTAAGGCGTATTTTTAAGCAGAATGCAAGCTTCCGACGCGGTTTTGCAGTCTTCTTCCAAACTGTAAATACCGGGCATATCGTAAATGTTATAACTGTTTTTGCCGAACACAGCCTCCCCGTTTAAAAGGGAAACGGTTGTGCCGGGGTAGTTGGAAGCGTCTGTTTTAATACCCGTCAAGCGGGAGAAAACCGTGCTTTTGCCCACGTTCGGGTTGCCCAGCAAAAAGACTACTTTATGATTGGTTTCTATAATTATATACTGCGCAAATTCGTTGCCTATAGCCACTTCCACGCCGCCCGCGTCAACTACAATAGGGTTGGAGGAGTTTTTTCTTATAACATTGCAGCCCTTATAAATACCCATCGCGTTAAGGCGTTTTTTGGTCTTTTCGTCCGTGTGGGTAATGGCTACAACAATACCGCCCGAGCCTTTTTTTATCTCGGTCAGTTTCTTTCTGGTTTTGGTAATTTCCTGCATAAATCTCCGATTGCAAAGTAAGCCTTGCCTAACAAATATATTATACCATAAATAAACCCGTCCGCAATTACGCAGGGACGGGTTTATGTTTTTTTATCAGGTTAAAACTTTATTTTAAAATGCCTTCAGCCTTAAGCATATCTCTTTTTTGTTTAACTTCCTTCGCGTCGCCCAAAAGGCTTTCAAGGCTGGCGATATAACCTTCTATATCGTAAACTCTTGTATGCGTTGCAAAGTTAATTTGCGGTATGGCAATATCCAAAGGCGCGGTAGCCAAAAGTATGGCCATTCTGGTAAAGCGTGCGTTTTTGGCAACATCTATCATATCTTCGCCTGCGGCGTTTTTAAAGTAGATTTCGGGGTAGTAATTGATAAGCAGGGTTGCGGTTTCCAAATCGTTCAACCTTACGCTGTAAAATAAAACGGTTTCGCCCGCGGTATCTTTGGCCTCAATATCCGCGCCAAGGTTTATAAGGGAGGCAACAGCCTTTGTATCCTTATTTTCCGCCGCCATCATTAACGGCGTCATTTGCGTGGGGCCGTAAGGCGTGTTTATTTTTAAACCGGGGAAGGATAGCAATGTATAAAACAAGTTGCTGTCTTTATTTGTTAAAGACCACACAAGCGGCGTTCTTGCAAGTTTATCGCTGGCGTTAAAGTTTGCGCCCGCGGCAACAAGCAGTTTAACCAAATTTACATTGCCTTCTTTTGACGCAAGTATAACGGGAGTATAGCCTACAAGGTCGGTCGCTTCCACGTCCGCGCCTTCGTCAACAAGGTATTTTGCCATAGGCTCGTTGGCGGCCTGTACGGCGTTTAATAAAGCTGTTCTGCCCGTGTTATCCTTTTCTTCTTTATTAGCTTTAAGGGCAAGCAGTTCTTTTGTCATAAACATATCATTATCGTTTACGGCATTTATTAAAGGCGTTCTGCCAAAATCGTCTTTTGTATTTATATTCGCGCCCGCTTTAACCAAAGCTCTAAGGGTGGGAATATCTTTATTTTTTAAAGCATAAAGCACGGCATTAAGTTTGGTATTATCCCTTTCGTCGGGGTTAAGATTTCTTGCGGCTGCCAAGAGCGGAACCATGGCCGCCTGCTTGTTTTTTGCGGCATATATAAGAGCGGTCGCGCCCGTGTCATCTTTTAAGGAAGGGTCGGCGCCGTATTCCAAAAATAATTTAACTATGCCCGCGCGGCCCAGTTCCACGGCTTTCATAAGCGGGGTTACATTGCCCGTGCTGGGCAGGTTAACCTTGGCATTGCGCTGCAACATCATAGTAATGTATTCAAGCTGTAAATTAGTTTCGGCCGCGGCGTAAAGGGGGGTAAAGCCTTCGTCATTCTTTTCGTTAGCGTCAATATTTGCGTAGATAAGCAGTTTAATACGGTCGGTATCTTTTGTTTTTATGGCGCGTATTAAGGAAGTATCATAAAGATAAGAATATTTGGGAGTTTCTTTACTCTTCTCCGCGTCGCCGCCCAAAATTTCCTGATATTCGCGGCTGCTTTTGTAAATCTGCGCCGTAAGCGGCAGAATACCAAAGGTAAGGACAGTTAAAAAAGCGATAATTTTTTTTGTCATAAAAGGCAAATCTCCCTATATATAAGACTGTAAAAACAAAACTATTCTTTTATATTATACATTAGTTAGATTAAAAAAGTTACGTGTATTTTGCCGTCTGTTTTTGCTTTTAAAAACTTGCTTTTTACGGTTTTATTTATTATCCTTTTAAAACCCGCAAGGCAGTTTTTATACGTACGCGCGCAAAGCGCATTTTGCGGGTTGAAGATTTAATTTAAATATGATAGATTAGACAATACAAGAAAAACGGGTCTTCCGTTTTTTTTATTATATAAGGGAAGGTTATTTATGAAAACGAAACCCAACAAAACCGCAGCTAAAAGCGAAGAATTGACAGCTAAAGAAATAAAAGAGATTGAGGCTATGCTTTTACATATGCGTGAGGACATTCAGAAAAGGATAAAAAGCAAAAAAGAAACCGAAATGCCCGAAGCTGAAGTAGGCGACGATGCCGACATAGCTTCGCAAAGTTTGGATAAAGAAGTTCTTTTTGAGCTTAACGGTAATGCCCAAGCCCTGTTGGACCAAATAGAATCCGCTTTAAGGAGAATAAGCAAAGGCATCTACGGCACCTGCGAATATTGCAGATGCAAAATACCGAAAAAAAGAATCCTTGCTTTACCCTTCGCGCGCTATTGCATCAACTGCCAGTCTTCAAACGAAAGCGCAAAATAAGTTAAGGTTTTAGTTCCAAAAAATAAAAAATACCCCGCCGTAAAAGGCGGGGTGTTAGTTTTTATAATTATTCGGCTTTTGCTTATTCTACGTCGGGCAGGTTCTTTCTAAAGATATTTCTTAATTTATTTACGCCAGCCTCGCTTGTTGCCATAAAGCAAAATCCCGCCCTGCCGTTTTGCACGCCGCAGGTAAGCACAATGCCGCCTTCGCCGCCGTAACTTTTGTTAATTTTCTCTATAATCTCTATAACTTTTTTGGTGGTAAGCTTTGGGTTGAAGGAGATTATTGTATCAAGGTAAAAGTGCAGTTTTTCTCTGGGGATATCAAACACGGTTGAAGCCAGCCTTATGCACAGGCCGAAACCGTTATATCGGGAGTTGCACTCAAGCGCGCGTAAAACCAATTTGCCTTCTTTTATTCTTATTGCCCAGTCAAAGTTAACCTGCCCGCGCACGCCTTTTTTGTGATAGTACTCCGCCAGATTAATAGATTTTTCTTTTATCTCCGCCAATATATCTTTATCCAGCTTGGTAAAGGGGAAAGAACACCCCTCCCACGCGGCTTTGTGTATTATCTGGCAGTCTATGCCTACAAATTGTATATTGTCGTCCTTAAGAATGCAAAGCGAGCCGAGCGTTTTATATATATCTTTAAATCTTTCTATATAAAAATGACCCTCTTTATGATAGCCGCGCAGCATTTGCAAAAGGTCTATAAGTTTGCCTTTTGTATTGCCGTAACCGCCTGCGGAAAAGGGACGCCTTAAAAGATAGGTTTCGTTAAAATCCAAAAAGGAAAGAACCCTTGATTTTCTTCTTGTGGCGGCTTCAAAAACAGGTTGTATGGTTTGTATGCCAAAGTCTTTGCACAGCTTTTTAAATACCAGTTTATTATTGGCTTCCTGCACGGCAATGCTATTGTTTAACAATTTATTGCCGCACATACTGCTAAGCTTTGCAAATTCTTTTGTGTACATAAGCGGGATAATTACATAACCCTGCTTGCAAAGTGTTTTAAGCTTAGCAACAAGTTCCTTATCCTTTGCTATACAACCTACAAGGCTTTCGTCCGTATCTTGTTTTTTGGGCAGCAACAGCCAATTTTTATTTTGCAGTTTCTTTATGCGGGCCATATAGGCGACAAAGGCGTCATCGCGCTCTATAAGGGGCGAAGCGATACACAAATCCCCCGGTTTAAGGATTTGGATATATTTTAAGGAATGTTTACTTAACGCGTCTAAAGCGTTTGTTTTAAAAACAAAGTCGTCTACGTTAAGTATCCAAATTTTATCAGGCATAAAATTTCCCGTCGCACACGGGGCAATGTCCTTTTACGTTAGAAACATCTTCGCCGTCGGCAGATTTTAAACCGCAGACAACAAATTCAAAGTTATTTTCTTTAAGCACTTTGGCAATTCTTTTAATGCTTTCCAGTTTAACGTCATGCTTTAAAGCAAAGTAAGTTGTATCTTTTTGATTTGGCAAAAGCTGCCTATCGTTATGCTGGTATTTTTCTTTTAGCTTCGCAAAAAAATCCTGCCCGAAGGCGCTTACTATATTATTTGCCACGGTATAGTCGTAAAGCAGATAAGAGAACATTACCCTGTTAAGGCCGTGTTTTTTAAGCTCGGCGGCAAAAGCCTTCATTTGCTCTTCGGAATCTTCAACGCCTACTATAATAGGGTCCATATGAACGGTTACCAAAACGCCTTTTGCGGCTAATTTGGAAGCCCATTCAAGCCTTTCTTTGGCGGAAGGAACATTTACTTCCATACAAATATCGGCAGCGGGTTTAACCGCGGCATTATAAGAAAACTTCTCTTTATGCTTTATAATAAGGTCGGCAATTTGTTGGTCAGGCACGCCTTTTGTAGTTATGATAATTCTTTTTATTTGCGGGTGTTCGGACAAAAGCTGCAATACTTTAAAAGAAAATCCGTTATCTACATATTTTTTTGTAAAGATGTCGGTATAGCGGGAAAGTTTGATTGTATGGATATCTTTATCATTGTCTATTTCCTGCTTCATTTTGGCAATGGCGTCAGCCTCGGACGAGCCGATTTCGGGGCAATGGAAAGGGGTTTTTAACTCTTCAAGTAAATCAGTAACATCGGCCCTGCCTTTACCGTAACAATAGGTGCAATTATGCTCGCAGCCCGTAAACGGTTCTAGGTAATGATACTTACCGTACCAGCAGGTACCCAAGCAGCCGGGTACGAAAAAAAACTCTTCATCACATTTATCTTTACTTTTAATTTTATCCATATTATAATTGTATAAAATAGTGGTTGATTTCTAAAGGGGTTTTATGACTTTTGAGAATAGCGATAAGCTGCTCTGCCGTATGGGGTGCGTTGACATAAGCGGTAATAAAGTAAAAATTGCGGGGAAAGAATTTGATTTTTGGACCAAACACTACGGCCTGCCGCTGCACATTAACTTTGAAAGCGCGATAATAAAGAATATTAAAGATTTTAGGGGGGCCTTCTCTGACTTATATCCAAAGGGGAAGGTTTGTTTTTCCTTAAAAACATATCCTCACCCTCGTATGGCAAAGCTTTGCGCGGAGCAGGGGATAGGGGCGGACGTTGTATCTACAAACGAACTTCGCTGCGCTTTAGAGGCCGGCATAACCCATAAACACATAGACCTTAACGGCAATGCCAAAACCCACGGGCTTATGAAAGAAGCCATAGAAAACGGCGTAACTATGGTGGCTGATAATATAGACGATTTTAAGATGATACACTCCGTCGCCAAAGCCTTGGGCCTTAAGGCCAGAATGCTGCTTAGGGTAAGCGGCTTTCCCGTGGATGGCGCGACGGAAGACAGCGTGCTTACCGCCAATGAGTGGACAAAATTCGGCGAGCATTTGGACCACGTCCCCGCCTTTGTAAAAACCCTAAAAAAATATCCCTATGCCGATTTTTTGGGCTTTCACACCCATATCGGCACGCAAATTACAGAGTTGGAAGTTTACCTTACCGTTTTAAAAGAATTAATAAGAATATCCGCCCTGCTTAAAGAGCAAGGTATTACCTGCAAAGCTTTAAGTATAGGCGGCGGCTTTCCCGTGCAATATGTAAACCAAAAAGAATGGCAGGCCGTTTGCGAAGCAATACAGGCGGGGGTAAAAGACCCTTCCAAAGCAGTATTGTGGCGCGCTTCCTGCGGGGGATTTAAAAAGAAAAAAGACGGCTCTTATGATTTTTCCCGCTGGTACGGCGAGCAATTTTATACAAAATATCCCAAAGCAAAAATGCTTAAGAAAATACTTGAAGCGGATATAGATTTTAACGGCGCGCTTATATCCGTGCCAAACGCTTTAAAGAAAATCGGCGCGCCCGAGTTTATTATAGAGCCGGGCAGAAGCATTGTGGCCGACAGCGGCATAACGCTTTCCCGCGTGGCATATACCCGCAAAGTTGTGGGGCATAATCTTGTTAATGTGTATATGGGCGCAACGGCGATAGGGGAATCTTTATTTTACCCCAACCTTAAAAAGTGGATGATTTTAGACGACCACAAAAAACTTGCCGCCAAACCCTATGAATGCTTTATAGCGGGTAATTTGTGCTTTAGCGGGGATATGCTTTCCAAATATAAAATACCTTTGCAAAGAAAGCCGAAATATAAAGAAACGCTTATAACTTTTGACACGGGCGGCACAGGCCAGCATTTTGTGGCGGCTAATCCCAACTCCTTTCCCAGAACGCCAAGAATACTTATAAAGACGGACGGAACATTGACCATAGTGCGTAAAAGGGATACTTACGAAGACATTTTTTGCCTGTAGGCAGTTTTATCCTCCTCTCAAAAATACTATAATTATAGTTTAGTTTAAAAAGAGAGGAACTGCCTATGAACGACGGAACAAAAATAAACTGGCAAGATGTTTCATTGCCTGCATGGTACAACAAAAATATGTTAGACCAAAAATCCATGCGGGAATACGTCGCCCTCTTCGGCTTTACAAAGGAAGACGAAGTGCTTGATTTAGGCTGCGGGGAAGGAACTTTTTTTACGCATGCCGCGCCCGTGGTTAAAAGTTGCGTGGGGCTTGATATTTCCGACGCGCAGTTGGACTTAGCCCGCCAAAAACTGTCTTCTTTTTCTAATATTACCCTTGTAAAAAATACTTTGCAGGAAGCCTCTTTTCAACCCGAATCTTTTACTAAAATATCCATCAGAAAGGCCATCCACCACCTTAATAATGACGAGAAAGGTATTCTTATAGACAAAGCCTGCAAATGGCTTAAGCCCGGCGGTATTTTGATTATAGAAGACCTTATTACCACCTTCGCCCTTGATAGAAAAGACGACCGCAGAGATATTATAGAGCAAGAAGCCCTTGCCTATTACGGCGAACGCTGGCCGCAGCTGCGCGATGCTTTTTTAACTACATTATATGTAGAGTTGCCCTGTGATATAGCCCAGCTTACGCACCACCTTCTTTACACGGGTTTTAATATCCGCAGGATAATAAACCACACTTGTTTTATGGCTACGGTTGTAGCGCAAAAATAAACAAAAAAAGGTAATACTATGCCCGCAAAACTTAATATAAGCAAAGGTTGGACGCTGGTAATATCCGCGTTTATGATTGTTTTTGCCTTCGGCACCGTTGACCACGCAATATCGCCTATGGTAGAGGTATTGCAAAGCGTTTTTGCCGTGCAGGAACAGCGCGTTTTGTGGCTTATAAGTTATTGCACGCTCGGCATAGTTTTAGGTTTATTCGTCGGGCCGCAGCTTTTAAAAACATATAAAATAAAAAATATTTTATACTGGGCCATTTTTATGCAGCTTGCGGGCCTTGCCGTTTTTGTAACGGTAAAAATATTTTGTATCTCTCTTGCGGCGCGCTTTATTTTCGGGCTGGGTTCTGGCCTTATAAGCACTATACTTTGGTGGATTGTATACGAGGCTGTTGATAAAAACTTCTACACGCCTATGATAACCGTTCTTACCGCTTCGCGCCCTATGGCCGTGGCGGCGGGCGTGCCTTTGGTTATGTACGGCACAAAACATTTGGGCTGGGCGGCGGCGTTTGCGCTTATCGGCTTAATATTGTTTTTATTCTGTTTCTCTTTTGCGTGGGCGCTGCCCGCAGATAATAAAAGTAAAACGGGTTTTACCTTAAAAAATATAGTTTTAACTTACGCCGCCGCGTTTAAAACACCTTTACTTAAAAACTTTTTTGCGGCTATGTTTGTTAACAGATTATGCTATTTCGGTTTTTACTCTATGCTGGGCATTTGGTTTGCCCATAAATACGGGCTTACCGCCGTGCAAATGGCAAAGCCGCTTATGGTTATAGGCATTTGCGAAACCGCTATAAATTTTATTGTGCCAAAGCTTATGAAGATAGGCCAAAAAAAGCTGTTTTACGCCGCGCTTGTAATAAACACAGCGGTTTTTGGCGTGTTTATATGGGGTTTGCTGCCGATATGGACGGCTATATTTTTTATAGGTATTTTTGCAATGACGGACAGAATTTATAATATGCTTTTGTTAATGTTTATACCAAAAATATTCCCCGCCGCGCAGGATAAAACTACAATAGGCAGCTTGGTTACATTGGTTTCGTGGACTTCTCTGGCGGTTATCTCTTACGCGCAGGGCGCGTTTTTGGGGATATTGGGGATAAATGTATTTGCAATCATTCTGCTTGCCGCGCTTCCTTTAGGCTTTATATTGTATTTGAAAGTATTAAAACAAACAGTATTTAACGGTTAATTAACAGCTTTGATAGCCTTGGCCCAAAGCGCACATTTTTGTTTATAAGTTTTGGTTGCCGCGGCAGGGCTGGTAGATGGCAAAAGTTTATATTCTACGGCGTCAATCATTCCAAAGTATTTTACAAAATATTTATGCGCCGCCTGCCCGTTAAACAGTAAAGTTGTTATTTTAGGGTATTTTTTAAGCAAGGTTTTAAAATCGTTTGGTTTTTCTTCCTTTATATTCCCGTCAAGACTGCCCGCGCGCTTGCATACGGCAAGACTGTCCCAAAGGCCTATATTATTGTTTAAAAGCATTTGAAGCTTTTCTTTATATGAGGCGGGCGGGGCGGAGGGGGATAGCAAATCCGTCATAAGCGGCCAAAACTGATTATATTTATATGCATAATATTGCCCCGCCTTAAGCGAGGCTTCGCCGGGCATACTGCCTATAATCATTATTTTTGTGTTTTCGTCCGCCACGGGCTTAAAACTTTTAATCATACTTCTATTCTAGTAAAAACAGAAACCCCCTGATTTCCTCAGGGGGTTTAAAAGTTATTTTGTTTTTCTTGTTTTCATCTCTTGCGAGTATTTACTTATATCTTTTATCTCGTGTTGCGGTATAGGTTTTGTAGTCCAGATAATTTGAACATAGCTTGTTTGCCCCGGTGCAAAAATAAAGTCGTTTAAAGATTCGTCCGTCGCGGCAGTTGAATATTTGCCGTCTTTATATACAGTTATCTGAGGTTGAAGGACTTCCTTAAAAGAGGCATAATCGTAAGTAACAACATAGGCGTATGCTCCGTCCCTTTTTTTAAGGAAAGAGGCTTGGCCTTTCTTAAAAATTTTGCCTTCAATTTCATTAAACGGCAAATCGGTAGTAACTAATATCGAAGGCTTATTATTTGCGTGCTTTATGCTGAATATATCATTAAGTTTAGCTTTAGGGAATGTTATCACAGGCCTGCCGTTGTATTGGGCAATATCATTGCCTTTTGCTTTTATCTCAACATAATAGTAGCTGTCGCCGTTAACTGTAGTTTCAAAAGGACTATTCTTTTTATTGGTGTTATCTGCTTTAAGAGGGGACAGTCTTAAAGGCGCAAAGCCTTCTTTTATAACGGGAAGGGTTTGTACATTGGTATCAATATACAACAAGTAGCCTTCGTTATATGGAGATTTGTTAACCATTATCTCATCCTGCGGCTTGGTAAACAGATCTTTAATATCCGTTTTTATATAAACAATAGTCAAAGGCAAACATTTAGGATTATCTGTAGTACAGTTTACCTCGTCATAATATAACGGAAATTTACCGTTATTTGGCAATCTCTCAACATTTACAACATCAAATTCGTAAGCAAACGCGCTAGCGGCGGGGAACACACAAAACAACAAAAGTAAAAGCTTAAATATACTATTTTTCATAATAGTCCTTTTACGTAAATATTTTATATGAATTGCTAAAAAAGCTCCATATAACCAAATAATACCAATTTATGGTAATAAATCAAGAGAAAAATGTAAGGGCCTCCTAAACCTTACCCGCGCGGTAAAAATATATATAAAATATAGGAAAGATAATAAAAGGTAAAAAAATGAAAGAGAAAAAAAACATTGCTTTACTTTCCGTCGCTTCCAATACTTTATTGATAGCTTTAAAACTGGTTGTTGGTATTATGACGGGTTCCGTCAGCGTAATATCGGAGGCTGTCCACTCCGCTACAGACTGGCTTGCCGCCGTGATAGCATTTACGGCAGTTAAGATTTCCGCAATGCCGCCCGACGAAAACCACCCATACGGACACGAGAAGATAGAAAACGTTTCAGGCGTTATAGAAGGCCTGCTTATAATAGTCGCGGCTATTTGGATTATAGCCGAATCGGTAAAAAAACTGACTTCGGGCCATGTTGTTGCGGGCGCGGGTTGGGGCTTTGGCGTTATGCTTATTTCCGCCGCGGTTAATACCTTTGTTTCCAAAAAACTTTACAAAGTGGCGCGCGCGGAAGATTCTATGGCTTTAGAAGCAGATGCGCTGCATCTTAAAGCCGATGTTTATACTTCGCTCGGCGTAGCCGCGGGATTGTTCTTGCTGTGGGTAACCAAACTGCACTTTTTGGACCCGCTTGTAGCTATACTGGTAGCCGTGTTTATTTTAAAAGAGGCTTTTACCCTTACCAGAAATGCTTTTGAACCGCTTATGGACGCCCGCCTTTCCGACGAAGATTTAAGCGTGGTAAAAGATGTGCTTAAAAGCTGCGAGGATAAATTTGTGGATGTTCACAATTTAAGAACCAGAAAATCGGGCAAAATAAGATATATTGATTTTCACATGACAATGTGCAAACAGATAAGTTTGGAAGACGCCAACAAAATATCTTCAGAGGTTGAAGCCGACCTTAAAAACAAAATACCTAATTGCGAAATTCTTATACACTTAGACCCGTGTAAAGACGACAATAATCCCAAATGTATGGTAAAGAAATAAATATTTTATCCGCTTAAATTTAAAACCCGCAAAGCTTATTGCCATGCGGGTTTTTTGTGGGTGAAATTTTTATATTAAATTATTTCTTGGCTTTCTTATCGTCCGCTTTCGGTTTTGTTTTTGCGCTTGCCGTTTTGGGCTTTTCCGCCTGCTTAACTTCTTTTGCTGGGGTAGCGGCGGGGGCAACGGCTACGGCGGGTTTTGCGGCATCCTCGCCCCAAGAGATTGTCATATAGTAAGTGGTATCGGCAAGAAGCTTAAAGGCGGCTATCTCCGCATTATCTTTGGCGGGGGCGGAAGAACCGTCGCTCTTTTTTGTAATAACTTCGGGCAAAAGAACATCTTTTAAAGTATTATTGCCGTCTAATACGGTGTAATAAAAGGGGCCGCAGTCTTCGTATCCCATAAGAAATGCGCCCGTTTCCTTAAAGATAAGCCCGTCAATTTTGGCAAAGGGCAAATCCGTCTTTATAACTATCACGGGTTTACCGTCGGCTTCGTTTACGGAGGTTAAATTAGCTTTATCATCTTTTACCGAGGCAATGGCAAATGCGCCGCTAAATTCCGCAGGGTTTTTACCTTTGCTTTTAAGATTTATTTTAAAGGCTTTCTTATCGGTATAGCTGGTAAGTTTAGGCATTTTTAAAACATAAGGATAAAAACCGCAGCCCAAAATTTCTACCGAGCCTGCCGTCGCGCGGACATAAACTATATAACCTTTTTCCGTCTTAATATCTTTTATTACGGCATTATTGTCGCCGTCAAATTTAAGGTCCTTTAAATCTGTTTCAATTTCAAGCGCAATGGCATTATAACCGTTTATATCATCTTGAAAAAACTCAAAACGGGTATCGTCAAAAGGCTGGGGCTGCACGGCGGAGGCGTCAAACTCGTAAGCCTTAAGCGCGGCGGGTATAAACAAAAAAGCGGCAAGTAAAAAAACTAAATTTCTTTTCATATAAAAACCCCTCTCAATTCTCATTATCATAAAGTTTATCATGTTTTGCCCAGTTATAGATATGCCTTCCAAGTAAATAAAGCGCAAGCGTTATGCAAAATGCGCCAAGCAGGTAAAAGCCGTTTCTCATTATATAATCATAATCGGCGGTGCCGAACCATTGGTGCATATATTCCCAATCTGGCTTTGTTGTTTCGTCCGCGTTAAGCAGCCACAAGTTCGCTTCCAGATTATAGCCCGTGTAGAACCCTATGGATTTAAACGCAATGCCTAAAAGGATAAGGCAAAAGTCGGACTGTATATGCTCGCCGCGGCGTAAAAAGTAAATATAGGCCGAAACGGGTACAAGAATTTCCATAACGGTTCCGCCGATAATGGTCATAAAATGATTACCCATAAACACGGTACGGAATATAGGGTGGCCCAGCTCGTGTACGCCGATGGTAAAAAAGTGGAACAGCGGGCCGAATATGGTTTGAGTTTTGCTTGTAAAAGAAAGATAAAACAGCAATGTCCCCGCCGCAAGGAAGGCAAGCCCGCCCAAGCCGTAGCGCACAAACAGCGGGCCGCGGCGATAAGGGTCAAAAACATTTGCGAACACGTTAACAATACCTTTTATCATGACTAAGATAATTTACTATATTGCCCAGATGATAAGCAATAAAAAAATAAAGACGCGCGGTTTTTAATTTAAGCACGGGTCTTTTTAAAATTTTAACGGCCGCCGCCGCCACCGCCTCCACCACCACCGCCCGAAGATCCGCCCCCGCCGCTGCCGCTTGAGCCTGAACTGCTTGAAACTGACGACGATAAAGAACTGCCGAAAGAAGACAGCCCTGCTGCCGTACCTATGCCGCTTGCGTGAAGCCCGCGGCTGTTAAGGCTTTGCTCTATAACGCTTGCGCCTAAGGCGGATTCAAAACCTTTTATCCATTCGTTTTCCACGTCAAGCGCGACGGCATAGGCAAAATAATCGCAAAACATTTTTTGCGCGTCGGTAGGATCGCTTACCGCGGCGCGGTGTTCTTCCGCGGCGGCAAGGTATTGCTTAAACCCTTCAATTTCGTCCATAACAGCGCGGCCCGCAACGGAATAAGCCCGTATAAGGTAGCCAAAAATAATACTGCACAGAATAACCACAGCCACGCCGAAACCATACCACAATAAATCGGGGTCTATTGAGGGGAAGCCTTTAAAATTATGTGATATTGCCGTAAAAAAATTAATAAAAAACCAACCCGCTATCACAAGCGGCAACAGAGCAAAAAAAGAAAATCTTTTAAAGTTCTTTACCGTATTGATTATTATGGACGTTATTATCGTAAGAAAGAAGCCGAAAAACAGCACAAAAAATATAGCCTCGGGACGGACTTGGAACATTTTATAAGCAAAAAATACCAAGGGCAGCAGCATAGGCAAAGCCCATATCCCGTTGGTTTTAAAGTATCCGTTGCCCGCCTGCTCTTTTTGCGTTTTTTTGGCAATATCAATCGCGGCTAATATTTGCTTTCTGCTGCTTTGCGTAAGCGTAACCTGCTTGGCAATACCGCTAAAGAAGCTGTTATATACGCCAAGTTCCTCTTTGGAAAGATTAGCGTTTGGCGGTATTTCATTTGAGCGCACAACATAAGGCCCTTTTATGCCTGATAGCAATTTGCCTACAAAAGAGTTTTGTACCTCTTCCGAAAGGCTTTCCATCGGCCCCTTTTGCGATATATTTACCGCGCCTTTTAAAGCCATACTTATAAGAATGACGGCAAAGTTTTTATCGTCAACGCCCATCCTTGTAAGGTATCTTGCAAAAGCGGGGGAAATATCCTTTGGCGGGGCATATTGGCGCACCACTCTTTTTTGCGGGTCGCGCCCGACCAGCGCCCAAGCAAGATAGTAATATGCAAATAAGGCCAGTAATATCAGCGTTACCAAAAAAGCGGGGCGTTGCTGCCACGGTACTTGCGGCATACTGATAATCCCTTTTTGCCAAGGCACGGCAATGGTAAAACCCTCGCCTTCCTCAAGCGGGCGTGTAATGGCAAAGGTTAACGCGCCTGTTTTTGCGGCGTCGGTTCCCTTTGTGCCGCTACTGCCCGTATAAAGCGATATTTTATCCTCTATCGGCTGTGCGCCGACGGGCAAAACTACCGTTGCGGTTGCTTGCTCTATGGGGAAAATCCAATAATTGCCTGTAATATTCCAGTAAATTTCGTCGTAATTACTAAACTGTCCCACGGCGCGCTCTACCGAATATTTAAAGGAATATGTATGCTGCCCGAGGGGGATATAATTATCGTCGCCAAAGTTTATTCTTAAAGCATTGCCGCGCCGCTCGGTAAAATAAGGGTGGGATTGCCCGTCCATAGCTAGGCTTATTGGCTTTACGGGGCGTTGTCTGTTTTGCGGTATATCCCTGTATATTCCGCGTTTTATTTGATTGTGTTCGGATACTATTGAAATATTTTCCGTAACAATTAAGGAGCCGTCCGTCCGCACCTGCAAAATTACGTCAAAGGAGGTTATTCTTTCCTCCGCGCGCGCGGCGGCGGAGAAGGCAAAAAGCAGCACAGCTAAAATTAAAAGTTTTTTCATACCATAGATTATATAAGAAAAAGACCTGTTTTAAACAGGCCTTTTTGCAAT
>JAEXBW010000003.1 GCA_023393825.1 Elusimicrobiota bacterium
CGGCTTTTTGCCCGAACTTAAGGAAGCCGTAAAACAGGGCGGCACGGTGCTTATAAAAGCGTCGCGCGCTTTAAATTTTGAAGAGATTTTTAAGGAGATATAAATGCTTTTTTACTTATCACAGCTTAAGGAATTTATCAGCGTTTTAAATATATTCAATTACATCACTTTCCGTGCGGGCGCAGCAGCCCTTACGGGCCTTGTGATATCACTTTTGATTGCGCCGCCCGTTATCAAAAAACTTCGCTCTTATAAAATAGGCCAGGTGCAGCGCAAAGACGGGCCGCAAAGCCATCTTTCAAAGGGCGGTACGCCGACGATGGGCGGCGTTATAATAATAGCCAGTTTGCTTTCCACCGTTTTGTTGTGGGCAAGGCTTGATAACAGGTTTATATGGCTGTTGGTTTTTGTTTCCGTAATGCTTTCTTTTGTGGGTATTTTGGACGATTACACAAAGCTTGTAAAAAAGAATCCCGCGGGCGCGCCATCTTGGGTAAAGTTTACCGTGCAGATTTTTACGGCCTGCGTGGTTGTAGGTTATCTTGGCGCGTATCCGCCAAACGACCTTTATGCAACCTCTTTAAGCGTGCCTTATTTGGGCAGTAAAATTATTTTAAATCTGTCTTTTTTCTATCTCGCTTTTGCAATGCTGGTTATTATAGGTTCTTCCAATGCCACTAATCTTACCGACGGGCTTGACGGCCTTGCGGCGGGCAGCGTGATTTTTTGCGCGTGTGCTTACGCGGTGTTTGCTTACGCGGCGGGCAACTTTGGTTTTGCGGAATATCTTAGAGTAATTTACGTTAACGGCGCGGGCGAAATTGCGGTATTTATGGCCGCGCTTATCGGCGCGTGTCTGGGCTTTTTGTGGTACAACGCTTATCCCGCGCAGGTGTTTATGGGCGACACAAGTTCCTTATTTTTAGGCGGCGTTATTGCCACGGCGGCTATCTGCGTAAAGCAGGAACTTATTTTACCCGTAGCAGGCGGAATATTTTTGATGGAAACGCTTTCCGTAATTATTCAGATGGGATATTTTAAGGCGACGAAAGGAAAAAGATTTTTTAAAATGGCACCGCTTCATCACCACTTTGAACTTAAAGGTATTGCCGAGCCTAAAGTTATTGTAAGGTTTTGGATTGTAGGCATTGTGCTTATGCTGGTGGCTTTAGCCTCGTTAAAGATAAGATAAAATGAATACTGTATTTTTGGAAAGAGCAAATGTAGCGCGTAAGAGAAACGCGGGCGAGTCTAAAGGTTTTTTACCGATAGACAACAGCCTTGCCGCCATTACCACGCTGCTTATTATAGCGGGGCTTATTTTTACGTACTCGTCCAGCGCATTTGACTCGCTTGCTTATTTTAAAAGGCAGGTTCTTTTTGACGTGCTGGGCGTGGTTATAATGCTTTTTCTTTCCCAAACTTTTACCAATCTTATAAAAATAATAAAGCCCGCGCATTTGCTTTTTGCCGTCTGGGGATTGTTGATTTGGGTGCTGTGCCTGCCAGAGGCCGCCAATGTACACCGCTGGATAAATTTAGGTTTTTTTAACCTTCAGCCGTCTGAAGTCGCAAAAGGCGTGCTTATTGTTTACCTTGCCTGTTATTTTGCAAAACACCCCAATACCGCCAATGATAATACCCAGCTTGTAGTGCCTTTAATGTTCACTTTTATAACGATAGGCCTTATTGTGGCGGGTAAGGATTTGGGTATACCTATGCTTATGCTTATGGTATCTTTTGCAATGTTCTTTTTGGCGGGTTTAAAATTGTCTAAACTGGTTTATATAGTGGCGGCGGTTACGCCTATTATCGCGGTGGAAATTTACCGCCAGCCGTACAGAATAAAAAGGTTAACCTCCTTTCTTTCGCCCGAGGAAGCGGCAGGCTCCATAGGTTACCAGCTGGTGCATTCTTTTTACGCGATAGGCTCCGGCGGTTGGTTTGGCAAGGGTTTGGGCGCGTCCGACTTAAAGTTGGAATATTTGCCCGCCGCGCATACCGATTTTATTTTTGCCATTATGTGCGAAGAAATAGGTATGATAGGCGTGTTTTTTGTAATAGGCGCGTTTATTTGGCTTTTGGTGCGCGGCTTAACGCTTGCCAGAACCGCAAAAGAACCGTTTAACGCGTACATAATATCGGGCATTACGATTTGTTTTACATTGCAGGCGTTTTTTAATATGAGCGTGGCTACGGGGTTATTCCCTACAAAAGGTTTGCCGCTGCCCTTCTTTTCTTACGGGGGCTCTTCGGTGATAGTTACCTTGGCTATGATGGGTATTTTAATGAATGTTGCTGCGATAGAAAAAAAGAGTGACGACAGGAGATAATTGCCGGTATGGAAAATGTTTATATGATAGCCGCCGGTGGAACGGGGGGGCATTTTTACCCCGGTTTTGCTTTGGGTAAAAAACTGATTGAAAGAGGACACGACGTTGTTTTTATAGTTAAAAAGGGGACGGACTCCGCAAGAATTTTGCAGGAGGCTGATATACCGTATCACGAGATTGATTTTGTTGCAATGCCGCGCGGCAAGAATATAAAGCAATGGATTGATTTTGGTACAAAACTTTTTGACAGTATGCTGGAAATACGCGAATATATCAAAAGCTACAAGCCGCTTGCGTGTTTAGGTATGGGCGGGTATATTTCCTTCCCGCTGGTGTTTACGGCGCATTTTATGGGCATTAAAACGGCCGTGCATGATTCTAACGCCAGAATAGGGCTGGCTAACAGAGTTTGCGGCAAATTTGCAGATGTTTTTATGCTTGGCTTACCGACGGTGGATAAAGTTGCCAAAACCGTTTTGGTAGGCACGCCCGTTAGGGAAGAGTTCCGCTTAAAGGAATCCGTTGAGGAACAAAACTACTGGCGCCTTGCTACTGATTTCTCCATAAACACATTAATTGTGGGCGGCAGTCAGGGCGCAAGGTATCTTAATTATTCCGCCGCAAAGATGGTTATGGAAATGGTTACCAAAACGCAGCGTATGCACTTTTTGCATATAACGGGCAGGCGCGATTACGAGGAAATTAAAGCTTTTTACGGGGATACTCCCAATGTTGAGGTTATGCCTTATGCCGACGATATTTACGCGCTTATGAAAGCCGCGCAGATAATAATATCAAGGAGCGGGGCAAGTTCTCTGGCGGAAATTATTTCCCTAAAAAAACCTTCCGTGCTTGTGCCTTATCCTCACGCCGCAGATAATCACCAGTATTATAACGCTAAGGTTTTGGAAGAGAGGAACTGCTCCATAATGATAGAGGAAAGCCCCAAACTTCAGCAGGACCTTATGGAAGCGGTAAAGGTTTTGGTGGCTAATCCCGTCAATCTTAAAAATATGATAGGTAATTTTGACGACTCAAAATTGCCCGACCCGCTTGACGCTGCCGACGTGGCCGCAGATATTATGGAAAGGCTGGCGCAAGGTAAGAAAATATTTTAAGAGTATTTTTTAAACAATAAAAAACCCCCGTTCTTTAAAGAGCGGGGGTTTTGCTTTTATATTAAAACTTATTTTAATACCGTGTTTAAAAGTTTAAGCGTTTCAACATCCTGCGGATGCTTTGAGTTAAACGGTATAAGGCGGCTGCCTTTTGCATTTTTTACTATTACATAATTGTTCTTTATGTTAAATACCGTTCTGTCCGTATTTTCAAAAATGCTGCGGCCGAACATACCCTTAGGCGCGGCGTAACCCGCAAGCGCTAAGACGGTGGGCGCAATATCCTGCTGCGAGGCGAAAGGATTTGAGTAAGCTGTTTCCTTAGCGTATTTTTTGGATATAAGGATAAGGGGGACTTCGTCAAAAGAAGGTTTGTAATCTTTAAACAAAGCGCCTGTATCTATATTGGCAAAGAAAGGGTGGTCCGCCGTTAAGATGACCATTGTCTTATCGTCAAACACATTTTCTTTTGAAAGATTTTCCAAGAATAAACCCAAGTCGTAATTGTAATGTGCAAAAGCGCGCGGCATATTGGTGCGCGTATAAAGCTTTTTAACGCTCTTGGAAACATCATCACCTTCAACGGGGGAATACTCCTGATCCAAGTAATTTATGCGGCCCGTAGGGACGTGCGAATCAACCGTTAAAAGATTTATAAATACTTTTTGTGAGGGATTGGTTTTAAGCAAATCTTTTAAGTAGGCTGTGGTAAATTCAAATAATTTCCTGTCGGTAAGGCCCCACCAGGAAACATATTTTTTATATTCTGGCAATGCGGCAAAGTGCTTTGCGCCGTAAATTTCTTCAAAGCCTGCTTCCTTAAACAAAACATTTTCCTGCATATATTCTTCGTTCGCGCCTCTTATAAATACGGTTTTAAAACCTTTATCTTTAAGAATGCTTACAAAGGAAATGGGGAATTTATTTTTAAATATAAGCTCCGCATTAGGGTGGCCCGAGAAGACAACGCTAAGGCCGTACAACGTGGAAAGCGTAACGGGTTTTAACGAAACGGAGGGGAAGCTTCTCATCAAGCCGTCGTAAATATAACTGGCGGAAGCGGGAATGGCGGGGTTAACCGTCTTTATAAATTTGTTGGAAAACGCCTCTGTAGTAATCAAAATAATTCTGTCGTAGGTGTTTTGGTTTACAAATTTAGTATCGGTAAAAAGATTGTAGCGTTCCGCCGCGTTTTGTAAATCCTTAGGTAATTTTTCTAAAGAAGTATCATAGTAAGCATAAGGATATTTTTTTACATAGCAGTCTTTAACTATGTTTATTACCGTCGTATCCATAAGGTCGTAGGCAAAGAAAGCCGCGCTGCCGTTTATATATTTTAACGGGGAGATAAAGCCCAAAGCAACCAATAATACCGCCGATACTGCTATCTTTTTTGCGCTTTGGTGGCGGCTTGAGCGGTGCCAGCCTTTCTTTATCGCAAAGTATGGCAGTACAAAGATTGCGGCAAAGTAAAGCAGCAGTCTTATATCAAGCAGAAAGCGATACTGCGCGCCGCCCAGCGTGGGCAGGTACTTTGCGCCGAAACGTTCCTTAAAGTAAACCATCAGTACAATATCTGCCGTAACTGTTATATAGTAAAGGAACATAATAAGCGCAAAAACCCATCTCTTTTTAAACCCGAGCATATGGAAGAAACAGAAGATAATGGATATTGAAAGAAACTCGCAGACAAACTTGTTAAACGCGCCAAGTGTGGCGGTGGTAACCGTAAAGGCTTCCAGCTGATGCAAGCCTATAAAGTAAAACAGTAGCCCCGGCAAAGAAAGCAATGCGAAGAGTAAAAAATCCTGCTTTAGAAGAGAAACATACTTTTTTATAAAGTTCATCATACCCCGCTCCATGCGTCTAAAAAAATGATAAAATAATTATACATTTTAGTTTAAAAAAAGTCTTAAGTTTAGAGGTAGTTATGGAAAACATAGAAATAAAAAGGCATTCCTGCTCACATATACTTGCCGCGGCGGTACAACAGTTATTCCCCGGCACAAAACTCGGCATAGGTCCGGCGATAGAAAACGGCTTTTATTACGATTTTCTCTCCGACCACAAATTTACACCCGAAGACCTTAAGACTATAGAAACTAAAATGAAAGAAATTATTAAGGCCAGAGAAGAATTTGTTTGCAAAAATATATCCAAAGCCGACGCTGTAAAACTTTTTGAAGAGAAAGGCGAAATTTTTAAAGCCGAACTTGCCGCAGAATTGGCAGACGATACAATTACTCTTTATACCAACGGCGAATTTACGGATTTATGCCGCGGTCCGCATATAGCGCATACGGGCCTTATAAACAATTTTAAGCTTACGCATACCGCAGGCGCATATTGGCGCGGCGACGAACACCGCCCCCAAATGCAGCGCATTTACGGCCTTGCTTTTGAAACTAAGGACGAACTTAACGCTTATATCAAACAGCAGGAAGAAGCCGCAAAGCGCGACCACAGAAAACTGGGTACGGAGCTGGACCTTTTTAGTATTAACGAAGACATCGGCCCCGGTTTGGTGCTTTGGCACGCAAAAGGCGGTATGTTAAGAAAAACTTTGGAAGACTGGATAAGGAACGAAAACCTTAAACGCGGTTATGACATAGTTTTTAGCCCGCACGTCGCCAGATTGCACTTGTGGAAGAAATCGGGCCACGCCAATTTTTACAGCGAAAATATGTTCAGCCCCATAAAAGTGGACGAGCAGGAATATCAGTTAAAACCGATGAACTGCCCCTTCCATATCGGCATTTATACGTCTAAGTTAAGAAGCTACCGCGATTTGCCTTTGCGCTTTTCCGAACTCGGTACTGTTTACCGCTACGAACGCAGCGGCGTTATGCACGGTTTGTTGCGCGTGCGCGGCTTTACGCAGGACGATGCTCACATTTTTTGCACGCCCGAACAGGTGAAGGAAGAAATACAGGATTGCTTCAACTTCGCATTGCACGTTTTTAAAACTTTTGGTTTTGAAAAGTACAATGTAGAACTTTCCACTTGGGACGAAACCAAGCCCGAAAATTACACAGGCAAGGCGGAAGACTGGCGCGCCGCGCAGGAAGCTTTGGAAAGCGTGCTTAAAGCAAACAATGTTCCCTTTAAAACACACGCTGGAGAAGCTGCTTTCTACGGCCCGAAAATTGATATTAAACTTATTGACGCTATCGGCCGCCCGTGGCAGTTATCCACCATACAGTTTGACTTTAACCTGCCAGAAAGGTTTGATTTAACTTACGTCGCCGCGGAAGGCAGAAAACGCCCCATAATGGTACACCGCGCTTTGCTTGGCTCTATTGAAAGATTTTTAGGTATTTTGATAGAACACTATGCGGGCTTGTTCCCGTTGTGGCTGGCCCCCGTGCAAACAAAAGTTCTTACGCTTACCGACGACCAACTGCCCTTTGCAAAAGAAGTTGTTGCACAGCTTAAAGCGGCGGAAGTTCGCGCGGAACTTGATGCTAACCCCGAAAAACTTGGCGCAAAAATACGTCAGGCGCACGTGGAAAAAGTACCTTATGCCATTATCATCGGCGCGAAGGAAGCGGAAACAAAAACCGTTACATTGCGTCTTAGAAGCGGCAAGAATATAGAAGGTATTAAGGTGGAAGAACTTGTAGCAAAGCTTAAAGAAGAAGTTGCCACAAGAAGCCTTACCAACCTTTATAATTAAAGTTTAAAAAGAAAAAATAAAACCCCTGTTCTGTAAAGAGCGGGGGTTTTTGATTGTGTTAAATAAAGTGAAAAACTTACGATGGGAATTGCTTTACTATGGGGACCGACTGCTTTGGCTTAAGCCCGTCTTGCAAGGGGGAAATTGTTCTGCGCAAGCCGTAAAAAGATACGCCCGCAATAGTAGCTAAAAGCGCAACTATAAGCCACGGCCCGGGGGCATAAAGAGGGCTTAGGTTTTGCATAAGTACGCCCGCCATAAAAATGCCTGCCGCAACGCCGCCTTGGTTTGCAAGGACGTATAAGCCCAAAAAGCGGCCTCTTTTATTATCGGGCGCGATATTGGAAGTTAAAGAATGCCCGGCGGGTAATACGCACATCTCGCCCAGAGAACTTAACATTACGCCAATGGCAATCGCCCAAAAACTGACCATAAAACCTATTGAACCGTAACCTAAGGCATAAAGAGCGCAGCCTATGGCTAATGCGCTTGTAAGACGTATTTTTGAAACCAGTTGCGCCGCGTGGTACTGAAATAAAACCACCGTCAACCCTTGCAGAGAAAAGAACCACCCTACTTTATTTTCGGCAAAACCAAGCCTGTTTACGCAGTGCAAAGAAAGCCCTACAACCAGTTGCGATGTTACCATTGATATAAAAAATTCCGAAATACAAAGCCTTGTTAAGGTATTGTCCTTAAGTTCCAAAAGCATTTGTACAAAATCTGTTCTTCTTGCGTGGGTTTTGGGTACGGTTTCATTAATGTTTTTAGATACATAAAACATTGCTATTAAAAATGTCATAGACGTTAAAGCAAAGCCTAAAGAATAAGAAGTATGTGCCAAAAGGCCGCCTAAAGCGGGGCCTATTGCCCAACCCAAGTTTAACCCGATACGCATATAGCTGAAGGCTTTTACGCGCTCGGACGGGGTGGTGTTATCCGCAATCCACGCATTGGAGGCGGGGCGAAAGAACGCGCCCAAAAAGCTGCCCGCAAAGTGGAAAGCCATTGACCAAAAATAGTGCATATTAAAAAACATTGTTGCGGCCATGGCTAGCATGGAGGCGCTTCTTAAAAACAGAGAGATTGTCATTACGCGTTTGCGGCCGAAAGTGTCGGAAACTTCCCCGCTGATTGCGCTGGCGATAGCGGTGGTTAGCATGGCGAGCGCGAGCATTATTCCTATAACGCTGGCAGGCACGCCTTTTTGTGTGCTTAAGTATATTGCAAAGAAAGGTACGGATAAACCGTAACCCATAGCGATAAGACCATTTGCAACGGCTATAATAAATATGCCTTTTGTTTTTTCTGTCATGATTATATATTTTACCAATTTAAAAAAGGCGCGCGTTCGCCCTGATTAAAAATAATACTTGTGTTTGTTGTTAAAAATAGATAAAATTTGCGGCTTTGTCAAAACTTTTGTATAATATCAAGGGGTAAATTGTATGGAGAAACAAGCACGGGTTATAACTAATTATGATGATGTCCTGCGCCGCGTTAAAGAAGCCTGTTTGCGTTCTTCAAGAAGCCCCGAAGCCGTACAGATTTTAACAGTAACAAAATATGCCTTGGAGCAGGATATTTATACCCTGCTTAAACACAGGAACATAACCGCTGTAGGCGAATCCCGCCTGCAAGACAGCGTAAAAAAATGGGCCTGCGGGAATCTTGCGGAGTTTAACCCCGCAAAATTTTTTATAGGGCATTTACAAACAAATAAAGCCGCAAAAGTAATTGAGAATTTTGATGTCATCTGTTCTTTAGACAGTCTGCATTTGGCCGACGCTTTAGAGGCGCAGGCGCAAAAACGCGGTAAAACGGTTAAGTGTTTGGTGCAGGTTAAACTTGCCGATAAGGATACGCAGGGCGGAGTTACCTTGCAAGAAGCGCAAAGCCTTATAGAAAGCGTAAGAAAAAACTACACGCATATAAACCTTGCGGGCATTATGGCGATAGCGCCGATAGCGCGCGAAAAAGAGGAGTTAAGACCTCTTTTTAAAAAGGTTAAAAATCTTTTTGACGTTAATTTTAAAGAGGGGGACATACTTTCCCTCGGGATGAGCGAAGATTTTGAAACAGCAGTAGAAGAAGGCAGCACGTTGCCCCGCATCGGCAGTGCTATTTTTAAGCAGATTTAGAAGGAGGAAGTAATGATAATTAAAGTACGCGTTATTTCAACGGCAGGGGACAATGAAGTTGTCAGCAGGATAGGCAGCGTGCTGCGTGTAAAAGTTAAAACTAAAAAATTAGACAGCGAAGCCAACGACATTCTTAAGTATTTTTTGGCGGATTTTTTTACCGTAGAACAGGATGGAATTAACATTATTAAGGGCAATAAAGGAAAAGAGAAAACCGTGGAAGTCCGCGGCAAAAGCGAAGAATCCCTTAAAAAAGTTATGGACGCCATTCCTTAATTAAACCTTTAGCATTATAGAACCGCAGCTTTTTTACAGGCTGCGGTTTTTTATTTGTTTAGATATAAAAATATTGAAATTTTAAAAAATAAAGGATATTATATTGCGTAGTATAAAAAAATCTTATATTTTTTTAATAATCCTTTGCCGATAAACGGGAGAGTAAATGAAAATAACAAAAAAGGGTTTTACATTAACGGAAGTGCTTGTGGTGGTGCTTATTATAAGCGTACTTGCCGCCATAGTGTATCCGATGTACACAAAATCCATTACGCGCTCACGCGCCATTGAAGCCATAAATTTGTTGGAAATGGTGCGCAATAAACAACTTCAAAAATTTGCCCGTGATCAAAAATATTATACCGACCTTTCAAAGATAGGGCAGTTGACCAGTGATTCTTCCGCCGCAACCGTAGACGGAGAAAAACTTAAAATTAACGACTATACTCTTTCTTTAGATCCCGTAAAAAATTGTATGAGGGCTGAGTATAAAAAAGGCTCTACCGAATTTACCTTTTCCGCCAGTTACGAAAAATCAGGCCTTGGCTGCACGGGCGCTATATGCAGCAGCTTCGGCTCGGTTACTTCTACCGCAGATCAAGTGTGCGGATGCAATATTACCTGTTCGGGCGGATTTACGAAGGATGCCGCCTCTTGCAGTTGCACTTGCTCGGCTTGTGTTAAAGACGGGCAATGCGTGCCTGCTTATCTGGATAAACCTTTAAGCGAATCCTGCGGCAACGGCGGAACACGCAGCAGAACATGCACCCCCAGCTGCGACGGGGGGGATTGTGGCGAATGGGGCTTATGCGGCAGCCAAACTTGCGACCCTGCGCTTAAACCTTCCGAAACTAAAGCTTGTGAATATTGCGGCACACAGACAAGGACAGTTACCTGCAATCAAAATACAGGCGTTTGGACGTCAGGCGAATGGGGAAACTGTACCAACAAAGGCGTTTGCTCATCAGGAACAACGGAAGAGCAAACCTGTCAATTTTCCACCACTGTAAAAAATACGAGAACTTGTTCCGCCGCTTGCACTTGGGGCGCATGGACAGGCTGCCCCAATAGGGAAA
>JAEXBW010000026.1 GCA_023393825.1 Elusimicrobiota bacterium
CCAAACAGGCTGAAGCGGCGGAAGTAGCCAGAGCAGAAAGATTACTTAAGCAGAAAGGCATAAAGAAAGACGCATACGGCAATCCTTTGAAGCAAGCTAATGCGGCCGATGTAAAAACCGCGGCAGCCAAAGTAAAAGCAGCTAAGCAGCCCAAAGCCGTAAAGAAAACTCCTCAAACGGAACAGGTACAGTTCAAAGTTATAACAAAAGAAGGTCAGAACGCCTTAGTTAACCGCAACGGCACATTAACGGCTGTAGTGGGAGAAGGCTCGGGCGGCAGCGGCGCGATAAGCGGCGCAAAAACTTTGACGGCGGCAGAAAAGGCGGAGATAGCTGCAAGAACGGCAAAAGACGCGGCTGAAGCGGAATCAAAAGCAGCGGCAGCGGCGGAAGAATTATTGAGGGAAAGCGCCTATGCAAAAGCCAACCCCAGACCGTTCAAAGGCAATTTCTTGTTCAATAAGCCCTACAATCAGTTGTCTTCTTGGCGCAAATGGGCTTTTGACGCATATTACTTTAAGATAAATCCCGCGTTCCAACTGACGGGCGACATAACCAAAGGCTTAGCCAAAAACCCCGGTAAGACGACGATGATGGGTTCGTTGCCCTTGGGCAGCACGGCGGAAGCTTTAGTAGCCAACCCTATCGGAATATACGCGAGCGTTGGACAGCAGGCTAACAACGGGTTTAGCGTAGTAAGATTAGCGCAGGAAGCGAATTCTTTAGGACAAGGCGCTAACATAGCCAAAACAGGCAGCAATTTACTTAAAATAAAGAATACGGTAACACCGTTAACGCCGATACAACAGGCGATGGCATTGGGCGGCATTGTTAACTTGCCCAAGCTGGTAACCGTATTAAACGAACCGCACAGCGGCGGCAGCGCATCAATGAGAATAACAGGCTCAAGCAATTATTATTCTTCCCTGACGCCCGCTCAAACAGCCAAAATTGAAGAAAAGACTGTAGCCCCTTCTAAAGAAAACACAATAAAATTTAAAGAGGCCAAGCCCGAAGCAGTTAAGCCCGAAATCATAACACCCGCCGCCGCAACAACAGTTGCAAAGCCGCAGATGACGGTTAAGAAAAATGATAATACGGCTTTAGACAGAGCCGCTGTAAAGTCTAATATTTTCCCTTTCCTTTCTTTTGCTCCTTTTACTCAACCGGTAAAAGAAGTTCCTGTCGCTTTTGAAACCTATTACGACGCCCAGCAAAAAGATTTTAACTACTGGAATACCCAAGACGCAATGGAAAGCATTAAAGAAGAGCAATCCATAGCCTCCGCATGGGACAGAGTTAAAAAAGACCCGCTTAAAGGTAATTTAAATTCAGTTTTGGTTACCATAAAAGCAGGTAGCAGAATATTTGATATACAGCACGGCGCGGCTACGACAGACCCCAAAACCAAGGGGATTATAGTCCACGGTCCCGCGCTTAAGCGCGCAAGAGGCACTCACGATAACTTCGGCCTTACAAAAATAATTTTTAAACACGGCGAATCAAGAGAAGTTATGCCCGTGAGCGCGGTAAAGAAATCTGACTTAATGAAGCTTCCTTATATCTTAAGGAATTATGCGCCCGTTCAGGCCGAAAGCAACGATAAAAAACTTATTTATCGCGTGCCTTCCCAAAGAGGTAATTTGCTTATAGCCTTCAGCAAGACGGAAGAAGGCCGTTATATGTTGGTAACAATGTATTACGATATGACAAACACCTCCCGCGGAGTTGGTTTATCTCCCAGAAGAGATGCACAAAAAACGGTTGCGCCAGAAAAGAATTTTTATATGCTCCAGCCGCAGTTTATGCAGGCAAATCAGGCTGTCCGTCCCTCGTCAAAGCAACAGGTTCCTCTCTTGGCGGCGAATTATGTTCCCGAAGGCTGGAAACTTGTAAATAAATACGATAGCGAAAAGTATGCCTCTTTAGCGCATACCCGCACGGAAATTGCCGTAACTCCTCAAAAGTTTGATTTTAACGTTAACTCCAATATTTCCGACCCGATGGTATTAAGCGCGTTCTTCCTTATGCCTTTGATGATGAAAATAAAAGGAAGAAAGCCTTTGCACAAACAGGCAAAAGACCAGTATTTAACAACTCCTGTTTCAGCGGAAGACCTTTTGGGCAATTCAAATGAATCTTCGGACAATTTGTCTTTTGCGGAAGATGGCTTCTTCCTTACTTACGAAGACGCCGCCAACCCCGGTAGAGAATTGCTCTTGCCCGTTGACCTTGATATAGATAACAGCTTTAAAACAAAAGGATACAACAGGGTTTACCTTAACAAAAACGGTATAGCCGAACTTAGAAATAACAGAAAAGAACCTAAACCGATGTCCGGTTTCTTTATGAAATTAAACGGTTATACACAAGATTTTGCGGATTTTATATCCCTTGCAGGCGCGGCCGAATTAAACGGCAATCTTAAGATAAAACTCTTACAGGTAGGCAAGCGCGCGCCTAAAGAAATTGTAGCGGTAAAACTTTATACCGACGAACTTGCACCTCTTCCCGTTGAAGTAGAATTGCCCGCGGGCCTTATAAAAGAAACAGATACCTTAGTAATGCTTGACACGGGCGAAATTGCCGTGCTGGAAGCAGGCTCAAAAGAAGCGGAAGTGATAGAAGATTACTATATAAGACTTCCCAAAAATCAAATAGGCAATTTGGTTTCTATCTTAAAAATCAGCCCCAGAAGATTTGGTATACAGATAGCATCTACCAAAGATAAAGCGGGCGTGGTTATAAAAGAAGTTTCAATGACCAGCGTAAGCTTGGGCAAAACCTTTGCCCCTGTCGTCGGCCCCACTTTAGGTATGAGCGAAGCCAATGCCAACAGTCTTATGTTTATAATAAACTACCTGTTGCCCGGTTTATCTTCTTTCTTTAACCCGATACTCAATAAATTCGGGGAGAAGAAATTGCTTCTCGTTTCCTTATATCTCTCCGCCGCGGCAGGCATTATAGCTACGGCCTCGGGCTTCTACGGTTTTGTTGAAGGCATGCCGCATAATCCTTGGAGAACGACAGGCTTTGTAACGGCGGTTTCCTTGATGGCGGTGTCTGGCATATTAAAGCAGCTTGTTTGCAATATGCTTATAAGAGCAAACAGGGGCGACGTTTCAGCCACAAAAATGTCCTCCGCAAATAAAGTTACCAAAAAGGGAAAAGGCCAAATAGCAAAACCTGTTCAAAAGGTTGCCTTTGCCGATGTTATGAAGAGAGCAAAAGAAGTATTTACAAAAAAATCTTCTCTCTCTCTGCAAGACGCCTTCTTCTACAACTTAAGCTTTATGTTTAAGAACTTCGGCACATTGCTCTTTTTAGCCCTGCCTTATCCGATTAACTGGACTATCAAAATGATAACGGGCATAGATTTGGGCTTGGACTATTCTTTAAGCTTTCCGATATACGCGGCCTTCTCAATGTTTACCTTGTGGAAGACATATGACTCTCACTTAAGAGATCCTTACACCAAAAAGCCCACTGCTAAAGAGAGTATAGCCGCTGCGGCAAAAGAAGCTTCCTTAACGGTTGAAGAATACCAAAAGCAGGTTTTGGAACAAAATCAGCAAAAGGAAGATATAAAGCTTATGAGTACTTCCGCGCAGACGCTTGCGGCTGACCAAGCTAACGATAAAGAACACGGTGTTATGAATGTCCTTAAGACAAAAAAGAGCGTGCTTGCCGTAACTGTTGCGATGACGCTTGCAACCGTACACGAGTTTGTTCTTTCAAGTTCATTCGCCTCTTTACTCAAAAAATCTTTTGAAGACGGCGCCGCATCTAACTTTATGGTTGCTCTGTGCCTTTACATTCCTTTGGTGGTAGGCAGATTGCTTGGCAATGTGGCGGGGCAAAGAATGTCGCCCTCCAGCTTATACATTGTCGGCTCGGCCTTATCAGCGATAGGAACGGGTATAGTGATGATGGGCATAGGCAACCCTTACGCGGTAATGACCGGCGCTGCAGTAGCAAGTTTGGGCGTGGGAAACTTCTTTACTCAAATGTACAATTACCTTACGGCAAAGTATCCCGAACATAACAGAGAAATATCCGTAATACTTTCCGTAACAATGGCTCTTGCCTCTCTTATGGCGCTGCCCGCAAGATATTTAGTGGACTGGACGGGAATACAAAACGTAAGCATTATGTATTCTATGCTCGGTTTGACAATAAGCTTAATACTTACAAGCAATATGATGAAAGATTCCACTATGTATAAGTTTGTATCGCAGCTTGTGGCCGATCACAAAGATCAGAAAGTAAATAAATCCGCAGGCAAAACACCTTCCGCGCAGGAAACTAAAATCCCCGGTAAGATAATAGAGCAAGAACAACGCCCTATTCCTCCGACGGATATTAACAATCCCCTGCCCAACTAAAGGGACTGTTTAAAAACTATAAAAAACCCCGCTTTTAAAGGCGGGGTTTTTAGTTTGATTTAAATGCTATTTTTTTGTTTACATTTATGTCCTTAAATGTTAAATTTAACTCGTATGGCAGTAAAGTTCCAAATTAATTGAGTTAAGGAGGTCTTTAATGTTGCTTACGGTTTCTTCTTTTCTGTTCTTCACGCTTCTGGTTGTGGCGATATCTTATTATAAAACAAGAAAGGCGGATAGTCATTCTCAGACGGGTTATTTCCTTGCAGGCAGAGGTTTAACAGGCTGGGTTATAGCTTCTTCCTTGATGCTTACAAACCTTTCTACCGAGCAAATGGTAGGTTTGAACGGGCAAGGTTATACGGATAATATGTCCGTTATGGGTTGGGAAGTTGGCGCTTCCTTGGCTCTCATCGTTGTGGCTTTTTTCTTTTTGCCGCGTTACCTTAAAAAAGGTTATGCGACTATTCCCGATTTTGTGGGGGAAAGATATGACGCCGCCACAAAACAAATAGTTAACTGGCTGTTTCTCTTCGGTTATGTCCTTATACTTTTGCCTATCGTGCTTTATTCTGGCGCGGTGGGTATGAGCGGTATTTTTAACATAATGGGCAATTTTAATGTTTCTTATATGACAAGTATTTATGTTGTCGTATGGGGAATAGGAATTTTAGGTATTTTATATACGGTATGCGGCGGCCTTCGCATTATGGCCATTGCAGATACAATTAACGGTGTAGGTTTGCTTGTCGGCGGGCTTATGATACCCGTCTTCGGTCTTATGGCGCTTGGCGGCGGCAACCCAGTGGATGGCTTTCAGCTTTTATTGCAAGACTGCCCGCAAAAGTTTAATGCCATCGGCGCGTCAACGGACCCTGTACCCTTTGCCACAATGTTTACGGGTATGTTCCTTGTAAATCTTTTTTACTGGGGTACAAACCAAACAATTATACAGCGCGCGCTGGCGGCAAAGAATTTGAAAGAAGGCCAAAAAGGCGTTTTGCTTGCCGCTATAATGAAGCTGTTTGGCCCCGTATTTCTTATTTTACCTGGTATTATAGCGTTTAAATTATTTGCGGATAACCCTCTCTCCCGCGGGGATTTGGCGTATCCTATGCTGGTAAATGCCGTGCTGCCCACATTCCTTGTCGGCTTTTTTGCGGCGGTATTATTTGGCGCTATATTAAGCTCGTTTAACGCGGGGTTAAATTCAACTTCAACCCTGTTTATGTTAAATGTATACAAAGAATATATAAAGCCCGAAGCTACCGAGGACGAATTGGTTAAAAAAGGTAAATGGGCGGGTATAATATTGGCCGTATTTGCAATGTTGGTAGCCCCGCTTATTGCTAAAGCATCATCGGGCCTGTTTCAGTATTTACAGACGGTAAACGGCTTTTATAACGTGCCAATATTCACGCTTATGGTTGTTGGTATGTTAAGCAAGAAAGCGCCTGCAATATCTGCCAAAATTGCGCTGCTTTTCTTTATAGTTGTTTACGGCTTAAGCCAGTTTACGGGTATGTCTGGCGGGTTTAAAGAGTTTATGGCATCGGGCGACCCTGCCGTGTTAAAAGGCATTGCGGCGTTTATGTATTCCGTTTTGCCGGGGTTCCTGCACGATGTTTTCTTTAAATTCTCCAGCTGGCACTTTTTGCACGCTTTGGCGATATTGTTTGTTATCTGCGCCGCGTTTATGTGGATTATGGGCAGGTTCTATCCTTCCAAACACACATACGAAGACGCCTTGGATAAACATATCGTTGATACCAAACAGTGGGATAAACTTGTCCCCGTCAGCATTGGTATATTTTTGAGCGTTGTCGGTTTGTATTTGCTGTTTTCCCAACTGGGGATAGCGGCTTAAGTTTTACTAAAGCGCGGGGTTTTTAAAAAGCCCCGCGCCGTTTTATATTTTTAACGAGGGTAAGGGAATGGATTTAAATCTTCTTCAGTCTAAGTTTACGGAACTTTTCGGTGGTAAGGCGGCAAATCTTTTTTTTGCGCCCGGCAGAGCCAATTTGATTGGCGAACATACGGACTATAACGGGGGCAATGTATTCCCCTGCGCGTTAACCTTCGGCACATATCTTTTGGCCGCAAAGAGAAACGACGATAAAATAAATTTTTATTCTTTAAATTTTCCTAAAGACGGTCTTATTTCAACAGATTTAAAAACATATAAAAAAGGCGCGGACTGGACCAATTATCCCAAGGGTATGTTGGACGTTATGCTTAAGGCGGGCGCGCCGATAAACAGCGGTTTTGACGCGGTTTATATGGGCAATATTCCCAACGGTGCGGGGCTATCTTCCTCCGCCTCCATAGAAGTTTTAACGGGCGTTATGCTTAACACTTTTTTTAACTGCGGGCTTGATATGCTGCAAATCGCCTTGCTTGGCCAAAAGGCGGAAAATCAATTTGTCGGCGTAAACTGCGGTATTATGGACCAGTTTATTATTGCCAAAGGCAAAAAAGATAATGCCGTTTTGCTTGACTGCAACAGCCTGCGTTATACCCACGTTCCCGTCGTGCTTAAGGGCGTTTCCATACTTATAGCCAATACAAATAAAAGGCGCGAACTGGCGGACTCTAAATATAATGAAAGACGCGGCGAATGCGACGGCGCGCTTGCGCTGCTTAAACAAAAATTTAATATTAAAGCCTTGTGCGATTTAACGCTTGAGCAATTAGAATCTGCAAAAGATTTAATACCAAATCCCGTCGTGTATAAACGCGCGCGCCACGCCGTGGCGGAAAACGCCCGCACATTAAAAGCCGTTGACCTTTTAAAAGCGGGGGAAATTAAAGCTTTTGCAAAACTTATGGACGCCTCCCACGCGTCGCTTCGCGACGATTACGAAGTTACGGGTAAAGAACTTGATGCTATTGTAGCCGCGCTGCAAAAGCAGCAGGGCGTGCTTGGCGCAAGAATGATGGGCGCGGGTTTTGGCGGCTGCAGTATTGCTTTGGTTGAGGATTCTTTTATAGAACCCGTCAAAGCCGCCGTTGCCAAAGAATATTTTGAAAAGACAGGCCTTAAAGCTGATTTTTACGTCGCTGGTATCGGCGACGGCGCGGGGCTTATTAAATAAATTCGGAGATATTGTTTTATGACTAACATACTTGTGATAGGCGGCGCTGGGTACATAGGTTCTCACGCGGTAAAGATGCTTGTAAAGCAGGGTTTTAATGTAACCGTGTACGATAATCTTTCCAAAGGCCACAGAAAGGCCGTTAAGGGAACGGTTTTTGTTAAGGGCGATTTGGGCGATAAAAAGAAGCTGGCAAAAGTTTTCGCGCAGTATAAAACCGACGCGGTTATGCACTTTGCCGCTTTTACGGAAGTGGGCGAAAGCGTTAAAGAACCCGCCAAATATTACAATAACAATGTCGTAAAAGTTCTTAACCTTTTAGACGCTATGAAGGACGCTGGCGTAAAGTATTTTGTTTTCTCTTCCACGGCCGCCACTTTTGGCGAGCCGCAAACGCCCAAGATAAGCGAAAGCCACCCGCAAAACCCAATTAATCCTTACGGTCAAACCAAACTTACCGTGGAAAAGATTTTGAAAGATTACGATACCGCCTACGGCATAAAAAGCGCGGTACTGCGGTACTTTAACGCGGCAGGCGCCGACGACAGCGGTTTTATAGGCGAGGCGCACGAGCCTGAAAGCCACCTTATCCCCATAATATTGCAGGCGGCAAAAGGCGTGAGGGAGAGTATAAAAGTTTTCGGCACCGATTACCCCACAAAAGATGGCACCTGCGTAAGAGATTTTGTGCATGTAAACGATTTATCTTCCGCCCACATACTTGCCCTGCAAAGAATGATGAAGCTTAATGTAAGCGATAATTTTAACCTTGGCAGCGGCAGCGGATTTAGCGTTAAAGAAGTTATTGAAGCCGTGCAAAAAATAACTGGCCGCCCGATAAAGATTGACTACGCTCCGCGCCGCGGGGGGGACCCTGCCGTACTTGTTGCGGACAGCGCAAAAGCCGTAAAGGTTTTAGGATGGCAAATTTACTATAATTTAGATAAAATTATATCAACCGCTTGGAAGTGGGAACTTAAAAGGAAATATTAAAGCTTATGATTTACACTAACATAGAAGAACTGCTTTCTTATGCTCTGTCCAATAAACTTATTGATAAGGAAGACGAAGTTTGCACGCGCAACGGCTTATTGGAACTTTTGGGTTTGCCCGACAATAATAATACCCCGCGTTACGGCGGCCCCGTCCCGCAGGACCCCAGCGAAATACTTGCAGATATTTCCTTTTACGCGGCGGAAAACGGCCTTCTTAAAGCTGATACCGCCACTTACAGAGAAATTTTTGAAACACGCGTAATGTCTGTTTTAACCGATAAGCCCTCGGTAGTCGCCAAACGCTTTGCGGAAATATCCAAAAAAAGCGGCATTAAAAAAGCCACCGACGATTTTTATAAATACTGCCAAAAAATTTACTATATCAAAACTGACCGCGTCGCCAAAAATATAACTTGGAAGGCCGATACCGACTTTGGCAAGCTTGATATGACAATTAACCTTTCCAAGCCCGAAAAAGACCCTAAAGAAATTGCTTTGCAGGGTATGCAGCCCGTCAGAGAAAATGTGTATCCCAAGTGTTTGCTTTGTGTGGAAAATCAAGGTTATGCGGGCCACTTAAACCACCCCGCAAGACAAAATTTAAGATTAATACCGCTTAAACTTAACGGTAAAAAATGGTACTTTCAGTATTCGCCTTATGTCTATTATAACGAGCATAGCATTGTGCTTGCAGAGCAGCATAAACCGATGAAGATTACCAAAGATACCTTTACCGTTCTTTTGGATTTTGTGGAACAGTTCCCGCATTATTTTATCGGCTCTAATGCCGATTTGCCGATAGTCGGCGGCTCTATTTTATCGCACGACCACTATCAGGCGGGCAGATATGTATTTCCGATGGAAAAGGCAAAATCAGTAAAAAGTTTTAAGGTAAAAAAATTCCCCAAAGTTACTTTTGACATAGTGCGCTGGCCGCTTTCCGTTTTGCGCTTGCGCGGCAAAAAAGATGATGTTGCAAAAGCTGCCGCCCACGTGCATAATGTTTGGCGCCAATACGACGACGAATCTGTAGAAATACTGCACGCCACGGGCGAAGAGCAGCACAATACGGTAACGCCAATCGCGCGCTTTAAAGACGGCAAGTACGAAATGGATATAGTTTTAAGGAATAACCGCACGACGGCGCAGCATCCTTGGGGCATATTCCATTCCCGCCCCGACTGCCATAATATCAAAAGGGAAAACATAGGCCTTATAGAAGCACTTGGTATGGCCATTTTACCGGGCCGCCTTAAAAACGAAATGCTGCAAATAGGCGAACTTATCGCCAAAGGCGAGATAGAAAAGATTAAAGATTTATCTTCCCTCGCGCAGCATTATAACTGGGTAAAAAGTTTTATAAACGAGTATGAGGGCTATAAGCCCGAAGACGTGGGCGATATCTTGCTTGAAGAAATAGGCCAAACCTTTGAAAAAGTCCTTCTTACCTGCGGCGTGTTTAAACACGATGAAAAGGGGAAAGACGCTTTCCTAAGATTTATTTATAAGCTATAATATACATATAGGACAAACACCTGCCGCGCGGGAATAAAGCCCGCGCGGTATTGTGTATTTTGGCAATAAATTAAAGGAAAATATGAGCATCAGAAAAGACGTTAGAAACGTGGCTATCATAGCGCACGTTGACCACGGTAAGACCACTGTAGTAGACGCGTTATTAAAACTTTCGGGACAATTTAAAGTTAAACAAGACGCCGCGCAGGAAATGGTAATGGACTCCAATCCCATAGAAAGGGAACGCGGTATTACAATACTTTCCAAATGTACTTCCGTACAATATCACGAATATACTGTAAACATAGTTGACACACCGGGACACGCGGACTTCGGCAGCGAAGTTGAACGCGTATTAAAAATGGTAGACGGCGCAATCCTTATGGTTGACGCTGTGGAAGGCCCCATGCCGCAAACAAGATTTGTGTTGCGTAAGGCCCTTTCTTTGGGTTTACGCCCTATTGTAGTAATCAATAAAATGGATAGGGAAAACGCCCGCCCGTCTGCCGTTGTGGACGAAGTTTTTGAACTTTTTATGGAACTGGGCGCCAACGATAAACAGTTGGACTTCCCCATTTTATACGCCTCGGGCCGCGAAGGCTGGGCATCCTTTAATATGGAAGAACAGGGCAAAGATATTGCGCCTATGTTTGAAGCCATTATAAAGCACGTTCCCGCCCCCGTCGCAGACGAGAATAAACCTTTGCAAATGCAGGTTACGATGTTGGACTACAATAACTTTTTGGGCCATATCGGCATCGGCAGAATATTAAACGGTTCCATAACAAAAGCGCAAAGCATAGTTATGATAAAGCATAACGGAACAAAAATTGCAGCTAAAGCTGTTAAGATAGAAAAGTTTTTAGGCCTCGGCAGACAGGAAACCGAAAGCGCCAAAGCAGGCGATATTGTTGCCATCAGCGGTTTAGAAGGCGTGGACGTGGGCGATACCATTTGCCACCCCGATAACCCTGAAGCCTTGCCGCCTATGACTATTGACGAGCCTACAATCTCTATGGACTTTTTTGTAAACGATTCCCCGTTTGCCGGCCGCGAAGGTAAATTTTTAACCAGCCGCCACTTAAAAGCCCGTCTGGAAAAAGAAGCCCAAACAAACGTTGGCCTTAAAGTTGAGCAGTTGGAAGGCGAAGGCCGCTTTAAAGTTTCGGGCCGCGGAGAATTGCATTTAACCATTCTTATTGAAAATATGAGAAGGGAATTCTTTGAGCTTGCCGTATCTTCCCCCGAAGTTATTTATAAAGAAGAAAATGGCAAGATTTTGGAACCTATGGAATATCTTATTTTGGATATTACCTCCGATATGCAGGGCGCTATCTTTGAAATGGTAAGCGACCGCGCCGCCAAACTGGAAAATATGGTAAGCGAAGGTGAAAACAGATTAAGACTTGAGTACATTATCCCTTCCCGCGCATTGATAGGTTTTAAGAATGAATTTTTAACCTCCACCCGCGGTAAAGGTATAATGCACCACAGCTTTCACGGCTACTTCCCCAAGGTGGACCTTGCCCCGTTAAGAAACAACGGCGTGCTTATAGCCAAAGAAGCGGGCGAAACTACCGCCTATGCCATTAACAGCTTGCAGGAAAGCGGACAGCTTTTTGTCGGCCCCGGTGTTAAAGTTTACGAGGGTATGATTGTCGGGCAAAACTCCAGAGATAATGACTTGGTTGTTAACCCCAACAAAACAAAAAGACTTTCTAATATGAGAAGTAAAGCCGCCGATGATGCGCTTTTACTTGTTCCGCCCAGGATTATGAGTCTTGAACAGGCCGTGGAATATATCGCCCCCGACGAATTGGTGGAAATTACTCCCACGTCCATAAGATTAAGAAAGAAAATCTTGAGCATACACGAACGCAGAAGAGCTTCCAAGAAAGAAGAAGCCGAAAGCGAAGATTAAAACAGGAAAATAAGACAAGTTTATATGAAAAAGTTATCCCTTATTTTTGCTTTATTGTTATGCGCCGCCTATGCGCCCGCCCAAAACGGGCAGGAAGAAGCTGCGATAACAAACGGCCTTATGCCGTATATAAAGCAAGAGCTTAAGGGGACAGCCGCGGAGGCAAAAATAAATACTTTTTACGCCTCTGCCGAGTTTAAAAAACTTGGCGCGCAGCCATATAAACTTGTCTATTCCTCAGCAGACAGGGGGGAAGTTTCCGCCGTTTGGCACCGTTTTGATAAAAAGATTTATTTTCACAAACGTTTTATTGACGATACTTTAAGTTTGGACCTTAAACTGCCGCTTAAAGATTTTTCTAAGAATAAAGAATATATGTCCCGTTTGGCGGTGTGCGTTACCCCGATTTTTGTGCATGAAGTTGCCCACCAGCAGCAGACGGCCGCCCTTCTTAATATTGGCATTGCCGATGTTCCCACGCGCAAACACGAGTATTTGTCGCACATGGAACAATATGTATTTTCTTCCGATAAGCAGTTGTCAAAGGGTAAAGATTATTATAAATCCTGTCCGCCTTCCATAACCGCTTTAATCGCCGTGGGGGACAGATACGGCGCGCAAGGCATAACGGCTTTGGTTGATAAAATTTACGGCAAAAACCCGCAGCTTTTTCCCTCTTTTGACAAGGAAAATATTATAGCAATGGTTTCCGCCTTTATGAACGCTTTCGGCGAAGACCCTAAACAAATGGAAGCCGCAAGGGAAGCTTCCTTTAAAAAAGATTTACTTAAGCTGGGCATTATAAAACAGGGTGATAAAGTATTAATTACCGTCAACGATTTTCTGCTTACGGGCAAATATAACTGGAACAGGATTACATTGGCGGAACTTGACGCGGCATATCAGGGCAAAAACGCTTTGTTTAATAAATATGACGCTTGGTTCCAAACCAAACGGCGGGTTTAAAGCAAGCCGTCAGCGCGGCCGCAAAAAAGAAACAGCTTAAAAACCTTTTAAGTATGGAGGGGGAAGCAAACCCTCTTGCGCCTTTAGGCTAAAAGATTTCCGCCCGTCGGTAAGACAGGCTTATAATTATGATAGATATTTCCTCAATCAGCTACCACATAGGTAAAAGAACGATATTCGAAGACGCCTCCGCGTTTATAGGCAAAGGCCAAAAAGTGGGCCTTGTGGGCCTTAACGGGTGCGGCAAGACGACGCTTTTTAACCTTATCTTAGGCAGGATTTACCCCGACGGCGGCAATATAAATATTTCCAACGGGATAAGGCTTAATACCGTCGCGCAGGAAATAACCGATACGGAAAGTACTGTGCTTAACCACGTTTTATATTCCGATAAAGATTTAAGAGTTTTGTACGAAGAATTAAACCATAATCCCTCAGGCAACAGAATAGCGGAAATTTATGACAGGCTTGACAGCCTTGGGGCGCACAGCGCACCCGCGCGCGCAAGCGCGATATTAAGCGGCCTTGGCTTTGAGGAAGAAGATTTGCACCGCAAACTTAAAGAGTTTTCAGGCGGTTGGCGCGTGCGCGCGGCCTTAGCCGCGGCCTTATTTGCCCCCGGCGATTGCCTGCTGCTGGACGAACCTACAAACCACTTGGATTTGGAAACTTCTATCTGGCTGGAAAACTGCCTTGAAAAACTTGATAAAACTTTAATCATCATCAGCCACGACAGAAATATACTTAACAGAATTTGCGATAAAATTATACTTGTAGACGAAACCAAACTTAAAGTTTACACGGGCAATTATGACACGTATGAAAGAACCCGCGCCCTGCAAACCGAGCAGATTATAAAAGACGCGCAAAAGTATGAAGATACTCGCAAACACTTACAGTCTTTCGTGGACAGATTCCGCTATAAAGCCAGCAAAGCAAAGCAGGCGCAAAGCAGAATTAAGATGATAGAACGCCTTGGCGACGCGCCAAAAATACCGCTTGAGCGCAGCATACGCTTTTCCTTTCCCGCGTCGGACGCTTTGGACTCTTACCTTTTTACTATGGAAAACGTAAGCTGCGGCTACGGCGATAAAACAATTTTGCAAAACCTTAACGTAACAATAGCGCAGGACGATAAAATAGCTTTACTCGGCTCTAACGGCAACGGTAAATCCACCCTTGCAAAACTTTTGGCGGGCAGAATACATTTGCAAAGCGGCAAACTTACCCGCGCCCGCAAGTTAAAAGTGGCATACTTCGCGCAGCATCAGGCGGAAGAATTTGACCCCGATAAAACACCCTACGAAACCGCAAAAGAGATTATGTTTGAGGCCAAGGAAGCGCAGGTGTATACCCACCTTGCCTGTTAT
>JAEXBW010000096.1 GCA_023393825.1 Elusimicrobiota bacterium
AGGCGCAGGCCAAACAGTTATGCATCTGCACTACCATTTAATGGCAGGCAGACGCTTTTTGTGGCCCGCAGGTTAAGCCCTAAACAATTTTATTTTATTGTCCCCCGGATAAGGTGGTGAAAAGTAAATGGTATTCGTGAAAGTACGCGACGCAGAACATCTTGAAGAAGCTTTAAAGCGCTTTAAAAGAGAATGCGAGAAGAACGGTATCCTTAAAGAAATTAAAAGAAGAGAAACCTATACTCCTCCAAGCGTCAGAAGAAAACTTAAATCTCAGGAAGCCCAGCGCAGAATGAGACGCACTAAAAGAAAACGCTTTTAGTATTAACAGAAGATAAGCACAATAGTCCGCTTTAAAAAGGGCGGACTGTTGTGTCTATATTTATTCTAATGAACAATAACCTCATAGAGCAGATAAGAGACGGCGTAGACTTGCTGGAACTTATTAAAGAATATGTGCCGGCGGTAAAGAAATCAGGCCGCACTTACAAGGCCTGCTGCCCTTTCCACCACGAAAAAACCCCCTCCTTTTCAATAAGCCCAGATAAAGGCTTATTCTACTGCTTCGGCTGTCAGGCGGGCGGGGACGTGTTTGCTTTTTTAATGAGGATAGAAAACCTTTCTTTCAACGAGGCCGCGCGCAAACTTGCCCAAAGGGCGGGCATTGAATGGCGGCAGGAAGAACAAATGACGGAAGATGAAAAATCCCGTCTGCAAGCCTATAAAATTATGGGCTTTGCCAAAGAATTTTATCATAAGCAGCTTATGTCCGCCGCGGGCGAACAGGGCAGAACATATATAAAGGAAAGAAGCCTTACAAAAGAAACCGCCGTAAAGTTTGAACTGGGCTACTCCCTTTTTGACGGTCTTGTAAAAAAAGCTTTAGAGCAGGGTTTTAATGTGGAAGAGCTTAAAAAGCTGGGGCTTGCTTCCTATAACGGCGGGGATTACTTTAGAAACAGGCTTATGTTCCCCATACATAATCACAGGGGAGAGCCGATTGCCTTTGGCGCAAGAATAATGGGCGAAGGTCAGCCGAAGTATTTAAACTCGCCCGAAACTCCTTTATTTTCCAAAAGCCGCATTTTGTACGCGCTTAATTTTGCAGGCCCCGCCATTCGTAAAGAAGGCAAAGCGATATTGCTTGAGGGTTATATGGATGTTATCGGCTGCCATCAGGCGGGTGTGGAAAACTGCGTGGCCCCGCTCGGTACCTCTTTTACGCCAGAACACGCAAAGCTTTTGCGCCGCTATACCAACGAGGTCGCCGTGGTTTTTGACCCTGACAGCGCAGGCATAAACGCCGCTTTGCGCGCCGCTCTTATATTAGTGGAAAGCGGTTTATATGTGCGCGTGGTAACCTTGCCCGAGGGCTTGGACCCCGACGAATTTATTTTAAAGCACGGCGCGGATGCCTTTAGAACTTTAGTTGCAAAGGCGCAGGATATAATGAACTTTCAGATAGATATACTTATTAAAGGCTCGGCCGACGCGCTTAACCCGCAGGAAAAAACAAATATAGCAAGCCAGCTTTTAGAAACTATCAAAAAGCAACCCGACGAAATTATAAAACGCGAATGGGTGCGCACCGCCGCAGACAGGCTGGATATAGACGCGAATGTACTGTTAAGGAAAGCGGCGTATCAAAATAAATATCAAACGCCCGCGCCGCAGGAAGCCGTGGAAGAAAAGGTTAAAGACAATACCCCCCCGCGCGAAAGCGACCTTATTAAACTGTTGTTAAAATATCCGCGCTACGCCGATAATTGTAAAGAACTTACGGAAGAACACTTTGAAAATAATGAAATGTGGCTTATACTTAATGGAGTGAAAGCCATAAGGGAAGAAACCCCTAATGTGGAAGAAGTAGCCGCCTTACTTATAGAAAAGCTGCCAAGTTTGGAAAGTACAATATTAAAACTTTCGCTTGAAGCTATGCCAAAGGAAGTCAAACCTTCAAAGGATATTGAGGACTGCCTTGCGCTTATAAGGAAAGCCGCCTACGCCAAAAGACTTAAGCATTTGCAGGAGGAATTAAAAAAATATCCTTCAGGGCAGGTGCCGCTCGATTTATTAAAAGAGCAAATTGAGATACAAAAAAAGCTAAAATCTTAAGATACGTGAAAGGGAGCATTTTATAATATGGCACAAGATAACAAGGCATTTAAAGAACTTGTAGAAATTGGTAAAGAACACGGATATTTAACTTTAGACGAAATTAACAAATCCCTCACTTCCGCCGCCAGCAACTCAGAAGATATTGACGGACTTATGGGTACATTGGAAGATTTGGGAATTAAAGTAGTAGATAAAAAATATAAAGCCGTAGCAATGTCGGAAAAAGAAGCCTACACCGAAGAGTGGACGGCTAATATGGATATTTCCAACTCCATACGTATGTACCTTTCCGAAATGGGTAAAGTACCTTTGCTTTCCAGAGATGAAGAAGTTACACTGGCAAGAAATATAAGGGAAAGAGAAAAAGAATTAAGAAAATTAGTTTTGGAATCGCCTATCACCATGCGCGAAATTTGTTCTTGGGAAGAGCTTGTAGACCAAGAAGAAATGACCACCAAAGAACTGATGCCGCGCGGCAAAAGAACCACGCGCGAACTTAATACAATGCGCAAAAAACTTAAAGAAGCGGCTGCCTTTATCTCTAAGAGAGAAAAGGCCATTACCGAACTGATGAAAAAGTTGCGCGAACCCAAGATAAGCGACGCTATGTTAAGCAAATACACCAGCGCTTTGGAAGAGAAGCAAAAAGAAGTTGTTGACCAGATTATAAAGCTTAACTTAAACCAAAATAAAATTAAACGTTTAACAAACAGAATTAAAGGCATCGCCGACAAGATTAACGAATATAAAAGCGATATTGCCCGCTTTGACGAATACTTTGGCCCGCTTGGCGAAGTGGAAAAACTTTTAAAGCAATATAAAACAGGTAAGATTACCGACGCTCAGCTTTTAAAGAAAACAAAAGCAAACGGTGCGGATTTGGAAAAAGCTATAGAAAATATCCACGGCGTAAAGAACAGATACGAAAAGCTTTTATCCACGTTGCCTGTTTCCGAAACGGAATTTTTATCACTCAACGAAAGAATTGAATTCTTTGAAAGTATGATTTTGCAGGATAAGCTTAAACTTATAAGAGCAAACTTAAGATTGGTCGTTTCCATAGCCAAGAAGCACGTTAACTCTAACCTTGAACTTTCCGACCTGATACAGGAAGGCGGCCTTGGTCTTATGAAAGCCGTTGAAAAGTTTGAATACAAGAGAGGCTTTAAGTTTTCCACCTATGCCACCTGGTGGATACGCCAGTCTATCAACCGCGCTATTGCCGACCAAGCCAACACTATCCGCATACCCGTACATATGAAGGAACTTGTTTCCAAACTTACAAAAGTTACAAACAAATTCCGTCAGGAACACGGCAGCGAACCGGGCTTGGAAGATTATGCAAAAGCCTTAAGGCTTTCCGTTGAAAAGGTTAAAGGCATACTTAAAATTATGCAGGACCCTATCTCCCTCTCCACGCCTATCGGCGAAGATGAGGACTCTAACCTTGAAGATTTTATTGAAGATAAGACAGGGCCAAATCCGTCTTCTTCCGCTACGGACTTTTTAAGAAAGCAGGAAGTTGCGGAAGTTTTGGCAACCTTATCGGAACGCGAAGCAAAAATTATTAAATTACGCTTCGGCATAGAATCGGGCTACCCCAGAACACTGGAAGAAGTGGGCAAGATGTTTAACGTAACGCGCGAACGCGTGCGCCAGATAGAAGCAAAAGCTATCCGCAAATTACGCCACCCCAGCAGAACCAGAATGTTAAAGGATTATTCCGAACAGGCAATGTAATCTTTAGAACACAAATAAAAATACCGCCTTTTTTAAAGGCGGTATTTTTTTGTTCGTATTATTTAAAACTTTTATTTTTCTTCTTTGCTAAAAGTCTTCTTTAAAAATTCTTCCACAAGGCCCTTGCCGCCAAGCCCTAAAGCTATGGCAAAACCTAACCCTATTGAAGCCATAATTATAAGAATAACATCGTTTAAAAGGGTAAAGTTTATGTCAATTTGTTCTAAGGCCAAAAGCACGGTAAAAACAATAACAACCATATTTACCGTTCTGGAAAATAAAACACCGCCGCCGATATTGTTGGCTTTGGCGGAATTTTCCACAACGCCTTGCGCAAATTTGCCAAGCAAAAGGCCCGCAAACAATATAATAATAGCCACAAAAAGCTTAGGCAGGAATACAAGCAGGCTGATAAGCAAAGCGCGTACTGCAGCAAGGCCCAGCGCATCTGCCGCAACGATGATAAAAGCTATCATCACAGCCCAAGACAATACAAAAGCTATAACATAAGTGGGCGATTTACCAAAGCCGATGCGTGTTAAAATTTCGTTAACGCCTACTTTAGATGTCCAGCTGTCCAGTTTAAACGAGTTCAACAGCTTTGTTACTATCGTGCTGGTCCAGCGGGATAAAAACAACCCCAGAAACAACATTATAAGCGCGGCGAGTATACCCGGGATAAGTTCTACCGATTTATTGAACAAAACCACAAAAGGTTCTGCTGTTTTATTGGCAAAAGTCTCAAGTCCTGTATTCATTAACCCTCCTATTTATATTCCAACTTAATAAGTTTGTATTTGCGTTTTGCGCGCGGCAAAATAACTTCAAATACATCTCCTTCTTTTTTACCCAAAAGGGCTGCGGCCACAGGCGCTTTTACGGAAAGGAGGTTCTTTTCGGGGTTAGATTCCATAGAACCGACTAAGGTATAGGAAGACTGTTCTCCGTCTTCCAAATCCTCAATGGTAACAGTTGCGCCTATTCTGGCTTCGGTTTTGTCGACGTCAAGGTCGTCCGTTATGCTTGCGTTTCTAAGTCTTATTTCAAGATCATTTATTTTAGATAAAGTTTCGGCCTGCTTTTCTTTGGCGGCATGGTATTCGGCATTTTCTTTAAGGTCGCCTTGACGGGCGGCTTCGCCGATTTCTTCGGAAAGCTGGGTTTTAAGCTTCTTCAGGTCTTCTAAATCCTGTCTGAGCTTTTCGTAGCTCTTGCGACTTACGTAGAAAGTTTCACTCACGGCATCCTCCAAAGCTTCTTACACGGTGTAAAAAGCGTTCCTGATTATTATAACACATTTGCTGGCGCACGGCGGGCGTCGTTTCTTATATATTTTAAGGCTATATATAGGGGGTTACAGGCCTTTGGCTGCGGCAGACAAATGATATAATTAAAGTATAGAACATTTTGGGGGAAAAGTATGAAGAAATTTATCCTGTCCGTATTGGCCGTTGCCCTTACCTCTGCCGCGCTTGCAGCACCGCAAAACGCAAAGAACGATAAAGTTATAAATATTATGAATAAGGAACTTACACGTTCTTTTAAAAAGCTTTCAAAGGCCACCCCGCCCGTCTACTTTTTATCCTATACCATTACCGATGCAAACAACTATTACGCGGCGGCGGTGTTGGGCGGGATTTCTTACGAATACTCAAACTCAAAACGCTTTTTAGACGTGGAAGCCCGCACGGGCAGCCGCAAGATGGACAATACGCGCAAAATAAAATCTTTTGATTTGGACGATATGTCCCGCGGTGGCGGCTCTGGCGGATATTCAGTCCCGCTGGGCAATGACGACAAAACATTGCAAACCCTGCTCTGGCTTAGGACGGAAGACACCGTAAAAGCCGCGCAGGAAGATTACCTTAAAGTAAAAACAAATTCCGCAACCGCGTCCGAACGTTCGGACAGTTCGGACGATTTTTCCGCCCCAATATCCGCCCACAGCTTTTACGAAGCAAAGGAAATGCCTGTTTTTGATAAAGAAGCCGTAAAGCAGCAGTTGAAAGAATATTCAACGCTGTTTGCGGGTTATGACTTTATTTTAACTTCCTCTGTTGAGTTTTCAGTCCAAAACATCAATACATACTTTGTAAATACGGAAAACGCAAAAATAAGGAAAGGCCAAAATTTATTAAGGATTTCTTACTCAATATCCTCCCGCAATAAAGACGGTATGCAACTGCAACGCGGCAACTCTTACGACAGTTTTACCTTTGAAGGCCTTGCCAAGCCTGAAGTTATAAAGGCGGATATTGCCAAATCAATAGAAGAACTTAAAGCCCTGCAAAACGCGCCCGTGGCGGAACCTTTCCACGGCCCCGCGATACTTAAAAACAGGGCGACGGGTGTTTTCTTCCACGAAATTTTGGGCCACAGAATAGAAGGACACCGCCAGAAAGATGACGACTTTGGTCAAACTTTTACAGCTAAGGTTAACCAGCAAATAATTTCCCCCCTGATAAGCGTTTACGATAATCCTACGCTTTCAAACTTTAACGGAACCGATTTGCGCGGACATTATATGGTGGACGACGAAGGCGTTATGTCGCAAAATCTTACTTTAATTGAAAACGGAGTACTAAAGAATTTTCTTATGTCCAGAAGCCCCGTTAACAACTTCCCGCAGTCAAACGGACACGGCAGGAAAGAACCGGGCAGAATAGCGGTTTCCCGCATGGGCAACACGATAGTAAAGGCCAATAAAACCGTAACTTTTGAAGAATTAAGAAACCTGCTTATAGAAGAAATTAAAAAGCAAGATAAACCTTACGGCCTTATTATTGATGATATTTCTGGCGGGTTTACGATGACGGATACCTCCTCCCCCCAAGCCTTTAAGGTGCTGCCGCTTTTGGTGTATAAAGTTTACCCCGACGGCCGCCCCGACCAAATTATCCGCGGTGCGGATATTGTAGGCACGCCGCTTGTAAGCTTTAACAAAATTACCGCCGCCGCAAATGACGATGCCGTATTTAACGGATCCTGCGGTGCGGAGTCCGGCTGGGTGCCTGTTTCCGCCATTGCGCCAAGCGTGCTGGTGTCGGAAATAGAGGTGGAAAAAGTGGAAAAGAGTTACGAGAATCTTCCCCTGCTGCCCGCGCCCCCCGCACAAACAAAACAGGAGGTTAAATAATTATGAAAAAATTTATTTTATCCCTTTTAATTTTATCTTCTTCACTCTCTGCCTTTGCGCTTACGCAAAAAGACGAAACCGTTTTTGCCGCAATGAAGGACGAAATGGCCCGCACAATAAATATGCTTGCCGCGCCAAATATGCCAAAGCCGTATTTTGCGGCGTATAAAGTTACGGATATGCAAAGCTATACCTTTGAGGCCTCCTCAGGTTCTTTATCCTCTCAGGACCAAGAGGCGCAAATGGCCGCGCAGGTTATGATGCGCGTGGGCAGCGATAAAGAAGACAACAGCTTTTTTAAAGCCTTCATAATAAACACCGCCGCAATTCCATACCCTTCCGACAGTTACGATGGCCTGCGCAGCGCGCTGTGGGGCTTGAGTGATGTTTCCTACAAGCAGGCTTTGGCGCAGCTTGCCAAAAAGGAAGCTTTTAAAAAGAGTAAAAATATAAAGGAAAATTATGACGATTTTTCCCCCGCCCGCGCCGCAAGCGAGTTGGAAGATATTTCCTCAAAACCCGTAGATAAAGATTTTTGGGTAAATTTTGTAAAAGAAACCTCTTTACAGGGCAAAGATTTGGGGCTGGACGAATTTACGGCCTATGCCGCCATAACCTTAAAACCTTCTTACTTTTTAACGAACGAGGGCGCAAAGTATCTTAAAGATGATACCGCTATCTTTATATATTTTATGGCTAAGGCAAAAACAAAGGACGGTTTTGAGATACGGGAAGCAAAATCCTTCAGCTATGCTGATTTTAAAGATGTCCCGCCCGCAGCGGAACTGGCCCAAAAAGCAAAAGAAGTCGCCCTGCGCGCTAAAGAGTTAACAGAAGCGGAAAAAGCGGAACCCTTTATCGGCCCCGTATTGTTGGAAAAGACAGCCGCCGCCGTACTGTTTGATAAAGCTTTTAAGGAAAATATTATAAGGGTAAGGCCCGTGCGCTCCGCGTCGGACAGTAATGACGCCTCTATGGGGGAATTCGCCCAAAAGAAAGGCTTAAAAATTATGCCTGCGGACTTTGATGTTATAGACGACCCGCTGCTTAAAACCTTTAAAAACAAAACCCTTTCTGGCTATTATAAGGTTGATGATGAGGGCGTTAAAGCAAGCAAACTGCAGCTTGTAAAAAACGGGAAACTTATAAACTTGCCCACAACAAGAAGCCTTATAAAGGACCAAAAAACATCAAACGGACACGCGCGCATTGCGCCCGCCGATGATAAACTTTTTGCGCAGGCATATATAGGCAATTTAATGTTTTTGCCGCATAAAACGGTGGAAGAAAAAGAATTAAAAACTAAATTTGCGCAGTATTGCAAAGAAGAAGGCTTAGATTACTGCTATATAATAAGAACAAATCCTTTAAACGGGGTATTTTCCGCCTACAAGATGGACGCGGTAAGCGGTAAGGAAACGCCCGTCTACGGTATAGATAAAAACTCTTTTACCACAAGAACATTGCGCGATATTAAATTTGCGGGGGACGATTTGGAGGTTTATAACTTTTCTTCTTTAAGAGAGCCTGCCTATTCAATAATAGCGCCCTCTGTAATACTTAGCGAAATGGAATTAAAACCCAGCCAAAAAACGGGCTTAAGAAAACCGTTGGTGGAAAGGCCCTTTTAGTAGCTGGAGTTAAACCAAGTACAGGCTTCCTCTCCCCGTGTGCTGTATGAATAGCAAGAAACCTTACCCTGTTTATTTACGGCGAGGTAATAATAAGAGCCGAAAGGGATTCTTTGCGCAAGCGCCAGCGTATCGGGCGAACCTGCCGCGGGAATTGTCGTATATATAAAATATCTGGTTTGGCGGCGCGTTTGGCCTTGGTAAGTGTAATCATCCCCAGGCACATCAACATCCAAAACGCTTAAATCGGGAGCATAGGAACCTGTTGCAAGAAAATAACCTTCATTTGCACGCGCAATGGTTTTGATAAGGGAAGCAGCCTCCGACATTCTGGATTTTTCCACCGCAATCTGGTATTGCGGCAAAGCTATAGCGGCTAATATGCCTATAATAAGCACAACTACCAATAATTCTATAAGCGTAAAACCTTTTCTGGCTGACATAAATCCCCCAAATCATTGTATTCTTGTTTTTATTAAACTAAATTTTGCCTTAATATCCAAATTTGTGAACGCGCTCCCTTTTTGCAAGTATTTTGCGGCAAGACGCGGGTGCGGTGGCGCACCCCCAAGCAGGGAGGGAAGGATACCGTGAGCGCCTGAAAGGCCGAGTATCTGACCGACCAAGCGACAAAGTATTGCCGCAAAAGACGCAGCAAAAAGAAGAATGGGAGCGGAGCGACTCTCGGTAGTTTAGCGAAGAAAAAATTAAAATTTACCAAAATATGCGAGCCTGCTAGTTTCCCCCACCCAAGCAGAGCAACTCCCCCCTCCCCCCCACCTTGACGGGGGCATTGGCTGTTTTGTATCATATAAGTCTAGCTATGGCTACACAAACTAACAGTATCCCTGTGATACTAAACAAAAAAAGAACCTTTATTATAAAGGAAAAAATTTCCAAG